>JBCBDI010000060.1:0-12372 GCA_038529885.1 Pseudomonadota bacterium | reverse complement strand
GTCGAGCAAGTCGACCGCATTCACCTCACCGTCGATGGCGCAGACGAAGTGGATGAGCATGCACAACTGATCAAAGGTGGCGGCGCAGCGCTTTTGCGCGAAAAGATCATCGCGAATGCCAGCGATCTGATGGTGGTGATTGCTGACAGCTCCAAGAAAGTAGAGATGCTGGGTCAGTTCCCACTGCCGGTCGAGGTGACGCCGTTTGGCTACACGATCACGGCCAAGAAAACCTATGATGTTCTGAAAAAGGCAGGCGTCTTAAAGCCGATGATCAAAGTCCGCACCGATGCCGGGCATAAACCGATTATGACCGACGGCGGCAATTATATCCTAGATTGCTCGTGCGGGACGATCCCGGATGCGCCGCTTGCGGCCGCCTTGCTCTCAAACCTGCCTGGCGTCGTGGAACATGGCCTGTTCATCAATCTCGCGCGCACGGTGATTATCGGGGCCGAAGACGGCGCAACGATTTTTGAGTATTAGGCAAGCAAGCTTTGATTAGATCGAGAAACTCGTTCCGCAGCCACAGCCAGCGGTCGCGTTTGGGTTGTTGATCTTGAACGCCGCGCCAATCAATTCGGTTGAGAAATCGATTTCAGAGCCTTCCATGAATTGCAGGCTCATCTCATCCACTAGCACACTGACGCCATTCCGGCTGACCACGAGATCGTCAGAATTTGCCGTATCGTCCAAATCGAACTTATAGGAAAATCCCGAACAGCCACCGCCCTCTACGCTAACGCGGAGGTAGGACTTATCCGGTTGTTTCTCCAGAATCGCTTTAATGCGCTTCGCAGCCGACTCAGACAGGGTAACAGTGCTCATGAGCAAGAAGATAGTGACACCGGACATTCCTGAAAAGAGGGCATTGTTCGCAACCCATTGGGAAGAGTCGCGCGGTCGCTTCATTGAAGAGCCGCAATCGGCCACCAGAACGCCGTTTCAGCGCGATCGTGACCGCATCATTCATGCCTCCGCTTTTCGTCGGTTGAAGCAGAAAACGCAGGTTTTTGTGGCCCATGAGGGCGATCATTACCGCACACGGCTGACCCATTCCTTGGAAGTGGCTCAGATCGCGCGCTCGGTCGCGCGCAGTCTTGGACTGGATGAGGATCTCGCCGAAGCCATGGCGCTTGCGCATGATCTCGGCCACCCGCCCTTCGGCCACGCCGGAGAAGATCAGCTGGATGAATGTATGGAAGCCTATGAGGGCTTTGATCACAATGCGCAGACCTTGCGGGTCGTAACTCGGCTTGAAGACCGCTACCCGACCTTTGAGGGGCTCAATCTCACCTGGGAAATGCTCGAAGGCCTCGTCAAACACAATGGCCCGCTCATCACGGCGGACAATTCTATCGCTGACTTGCCCGCCGCGTTTCGCGACTTTGCCTGGCTGGAAGAGCTAGAACTTGATCAATTTGCTGGACCAGAAGCGCAAGTCGCCGCGTTGGCGGACGATATTGCTTACAATAATCACGATATTGATGATGGCGTTGCGGCGCGCCTGTTTAGCATTGAGGATCTCCTCGAACTTCCGCTTGTGGGCGACATATTCCGCGGGGTGCGAGAGGATTATCCAGCTCTCAGCCAGAAAAAGACGGTCGGCGAGGCTGTGCGTCGCCTGATCGGATATTGGATCAACGACCTCACAGCTGAGACCAAACGCCGGGTCGAGAAGTATAAGCCGCAAAGCGCTGCCGATGTGCGGGCGCTGCCGGAGCCGCTGGTGGCGTTTTCAGACGAGCTCGAGCGCGATCAACGTGCGCTTCGAGCCTTCCTCTATGAGCGCATGTATAAGCATTACAAAGTCAATCGCATGCGCTCGCAGGGCAAACGCATCCTGAATGAGCTGTTCGACCTGTTCATGGCCGAGCCTGAAACGCTGCCGGACCTTTGGCGACGCGATGCCGAACAAGCGCCGCCTGTGCGACGCGCGCGCCTGGTCTGTGACTATCTCGCCGGCATGACCGACAATTACGCGATTGAGCTGCACAGACGCCTCTTCAGCATGGAAAGCATGTTGTGAGCTCTTTGTGAGGATTGGCGCGCAAAATCTGTAATCTTTGCGGCCACATTTCAGTCCCCAAATTTAGGGCATCGTTAACAAAACAGGCCTAGCTGTTAACGAAACCATTGATGGCAGGGGTAGGTATGAGCCGTGCAAATCGCGAGCCCGAATATGATTTTGGGCCTTATGAAGATGAATATCGTGGGTTTGAGATTCGCGATGACGAGACCGGGCGGGGACCATTGATTCTGGTGCTCGCTTTGGGCGTGCTTTTGATCTTCGCAGGGGTTGTTTGGAACACCTATCGGCAGGGCGTTCGGCCTACCGAAGGCGGATTGCCCGTGATCGCCTCAGACACAGCGCCATATAAACGTGCGCCCGACGAACGCGGTGGCCTGGAAGTCGCTGGCCAGGACAAAGGTTATTACGATTCCATGGATGGCCTTGGTGATCCTGCGCTTCAGAAAACCGCGGCGCGCAATCCAATTGATATTCGACGCCGAGACCCTGTCTTGCAGGGCGGTCCGACCGCTGTGCCTCCGGTTGAGGGCGCAGATACTCCGCCGCGCATCGTCTATGCCGAATCTGCTGAAGAGCCCGAAGCACCAGCGCAAGAAGAGCCAGAGATCACGATCGCGGCCATGCAGCCCGTGATCGAAGAAAGCCTGCCACCGGTGACGCGCTCCGCGCCTGCGCCAACCCGGTTCGCAGCCACTGGCACTTATCAAGTGCAGCTCTCGGCCCTGCGCAGCGAAGAAGCGGCCCGTTCCGCCTGGACGAGGTTCCAAAGCAGCGCGCCAGATCTTTTTGCTGGGGCCAATCTCGACATTCAGCGTGCAGACCTTGGCGCTAAGGGCGTGTTTTACCGCTTGCGCATTGGGTCTTTCCCGGATCGCGCAGCTGCAAAAGGCTTTTGCGCTGACGTCAAAGCCGCGGGAAAAGACTGTATGGTCGTCGCGAAGGCAAATGGATGAGCGTAAGCGCCTGCATCACCAGCGTATCCGGCCCGGTTCTCCTTGCGGAGGAGCGGGCCTTTTTGCGTGGGGCCCAGCCATGGGGTGTGATCCTCATGGGCCGGTCTTGCGTGGACCGTGCACAGGTGAAGGCGCTGACGGCGGAGATCAAAGAAGCGCTCGGGCGCGAGGCTTTGATTTTTATTGATCAAGAGGGCGGCCGTGTGGCGCGCTTGAAAGTGCCAGAATGGCCGAAATTCCCAGCCGCAGGCGTTTATGGCGCGCTCTATGAGCATGCCCCGGATGCGGCCGAAGAGGCTTGTTTTCTCGGGCACAAATTGATGGGGCGCGAGCTTTCCGAGCTTGGCATCCATGCTGATTGTGCGCCGTGTGGTGACCTTCGCCAAAGCGATACCCATGATGCGATTGGCGACCGGTCTTTTGGTTATTCTGCTGAGGCTGTGATCACGCTCGCCGAGGCGGCGATTCGAGGGCTGTCAGAGGCGAGCGTTGCAGCCGTCGTCAAACATATGCCTGGCCAAGGTCGCGCCACCATGGACACTCATTATGATTTGCCATCGGTCGGCGCTGAGGTCTCAACGATTCTGCAAGATATGTCTATTTTCAAGGCATTAGCCGATCAGGTGCCCATGGGGATGACATGTCACGTCATCTTCGAGGCTTTTGACCCACAGCTGCCGACAACCATTTCGCCGACGGTTATTTCTGAAACCATTCGTAAGCGAATCGGATTTGATGGTCTTCTGATGACGGATGATTTGGGCATGGACGCTCTGGGCGGGGCGCTGGCAGATCGCGGTGCAAAAGCACTGGCGGCAGGCTGTGATGTACTGCTGCATTGCTCCGGCTTTTTGAAAGACCCGGACGCCATCCTGAAAGAGATGGAAGAAGTCGCTGAGGCCGCTGGACCGTTGGACGGCGCGGCGCTTAAACGCGCGACGGCTGCCGATGAAAGTGTTCAGGCCGCGCAAGAGTTTGATACCGAACAAGCCTGGGACAGGTTCAATGAGCTGATGTCCGGTGCAGAGGCGAAGGCGTAGCTATGGAATTGGTCGCAAACGAACTCGTCACCATGGATGAGGATGTCGAAGCAGAAGACATCTTTTCCATTGATGTCTCCGGCTATGAAGGCCCGCTTCACCTCTTGCTCGACTTGGCGCGCAAGCAGAAAGTCGATTTGCTGCACGTCTCGATCCTCGAGCTGGCAACGCAATATCTTGGCTTCATTCAGGAGGCGCAGGACAAGCGCATTGATCTGGCCGCAGACTATCTCTTGATGGCGGCCTGGCTCGCCTTCTTGAAGTCGCGCCTCTTATTGCCGACGCCGAAAAAAGATGATGATGGATCAGATTCGCCAGAAGATGATGCACTCAAGCTCGCCTTCCGTCTGAAGCGGTTAGACGCCATGCGCGAAGCCGGTGAGGCACTGGTTGAGGGCAATCTGCTGGGTCGCGACGTCTTCTTGCGCGGCATGCCGGAGCAGCCAAAGGTCGTCAAAACGACCGAATATGACACCACGCTCTATCATCTCATGCAGTCCTTTGGCGGCATTCGTCAGCGCAAAGCCAAAGAGGCGCCGCATACGATTGAGAACCAGTTCGTGCTGCCGCTGGAAAGCGCGCGCGATAATCTTAGAAGTCTGAGCCCGAAACTCACCGAATGGGCGAGTTTGGATGACATTCGCCGTCAAATGGTGAATGTCGATCCGGATGTCCCGCCACGCTCTGTCACCGCAAGTGTGTTCTCTGCGACGCTGGAACTGACCCGGGATGGAGATGTCGATGTCCGCCAGGATGCTCATTTCGGACCGCTTTATCTGCGCAATAAGACGCAGCCAACAGAGGGGATCGCCCCATGACTAAGCCAGAATCTTCCGTTCCGATCGAGGACGCACCCGAGGACATTCGCCGCGCCGTGCAGCAACTTTCATTCGCCTATAAGCGCTCCGCCGAGACGCTCTATGAAGCCGAAGACGAGGCCATGGCAGAAGCCGTGCGCCGCGCTGAGGCTGTTTTGTTTGCCGCGGGCCAGCCGCTTGAAGCGAGTGAGATCGCAGAAGTCATGCCGCAGGGCATCGATGTGCCTGCAGTGCTGATGACGCTGAAATCGACCTATGCCAATCGCGGCGTGAATCTGGTCGAAGTCGCCGGCAAATGGCGCTTCCAGACCGCTGACGATCTTGGTTTTCTATTCGTCGAAGAACGCCATGAGCAGAAAAAGCTCTCACAGGCTGCGCTCGAAACCTTGGCCATTATTGCTTATGGCCAGCCGGTCACCCGCGCTGAGATCGAAGCAGTGCGCGGTGTTGCGGTCTCCAAGGGCACGATCGACGTGCTGATGGAAGCTGGATGGGTCAAGATTAAAGGCCGCCGCCGCACGCCTGGGCGTCCGGTTACGCTCGGCACGACCGATAAATTCCTTGAGCATTTCGGGCTTGAAAGCCTTGATGTCCTGCCAGGGCGGGCAGAGCTGGAAGCCGAAGGCCTGCTCTCAGACGTCATCCCTGATGGGTTCTATACCGATGGCTCGAGCATCCATAATGAGGGCGAAGATATGGGCCCCGAAATCGAAGCGGATGAGGATGCCGACTTCGTCACCGACTATATGGGCGAGGAAGCCGAAGAGGCGTCAGAAGACGAGCACTAACCGTTTTCTCAGGCGCAAACCGCCTTGTAACCATTGTAAGCTAGGGTTTGGCGCGTTATCTCAACGCTATCAACTTGGAGAAACTGGATGTCGCCTAGTATTTGGCAATTGCTGATCGTCGCTGCTGTCGCACTGTTATTGTTCGGCGGCCGTGGACGGATTTCTTCGATTATGGGCGATATGGCCAAAGGGATTACCAGCTTCCGCAAAGGTTTGCGCGATGATGACGCGGAAGGCAAAGCGGTCGAAGGCGATGACATGGTCAATATCACGCCTGAAAAGGAAAAGGCTGAGTCTAAGGACTAATCAGCCAGATGAGCGCGCGGAAGGCGTAAGAGATGCTGCCGCAATTCGGATTTAGCGAACTCCTTTTCTTGGTGGTCATCGCCCTGGTGGTGCTTGGCCCGAAAGACCTATCGCTGACCATGCGCAAGCTCGGACAGTTTGTGGCCAAGGGACGGTCCATGGCGAATGAGTTCCGCGCCGCCTTTGATGACATTGCCCGGCAAGCCGAGCTCGATGATTTGCGCAAAGAGATTGAAGATCTAAAGCGCGAGAATGCGGTTACCGAGGCGATTGATGATCTGAAATCCGTTGAGAAAGACATCAATGAAAGCGTCATGCGCGAAGAGCGAGCTATGGCCGAAGAGCTAAAAAAGCCGGCTGACGCGCCGAGCGAGCCAGAGCCGGCCCCATCGCCCGCACCTGATGCTGAGAGTAAGCCTGCGACATGAGCAATGATCTGCCCGTCGATCAGCGTCCGGATATTGAAGCGGACGAAATGGAGGCGTCTCGCGCGCCCCTGCTGGAGCATTTGAACGAGCTGCGCTCGCGGTTGATTAAGGCGCTGGTCGCCTTCCTCATCTGCGCGGTCGGCTGTTTCTTTTTTGCCGGACCGATCTTCAACATCCTGGTTGAACCGTTTATTGCCGCGTTCAAAACCCATGGCGTCACCGAAGATCCGCGTCTGATCTACACCGCGCCTTTGGAATTCTTCTTTGTGAAGCTCAAAATCGCGCTGTTTGCGGGGCTGTTTGTCTCTTTCCCGATCATGGCGTGGCAGGTCTACGCTTTCGTGGCGCCGGGGCTCTATAAGAATGAGCGCGGCGCGTTCTGGCCATTCTTGGTTTCGGCTCCGGTCTTGTTCACGATTGGGGTCCTGTTCGTCTTCTATGTGATGATGCCGCTCGTCATGGCCTTCGCGCTGAGCCAGCAGCAGCAGGGCGGTTTGGATGCGGTTCAGATCGAAGCGCAGATCAAAGTCTCAGAATATTTGTCGCTCAGCCTCGCGCTGATGACGGCGTTTGGGCTTTCTTTCCAATTGCCGGTCGTCTTAGGCCTCTTGGGCCGCGCTGGCATTGTCGGTGCTGAGTCGCTCCGCAAGGGCCGCAAATATGCGATTGTTGGTATTCTCGCGGTCGCAGCCTTCGCCACACCGCCAGACTTCATTTCGCAGATCATGCTGACCGTGCCGGTCTATGGCCTCTACGAGATCAGTATTTGGATTGTTGCGATGATGGAGCGCAAAGCCGCTGAGCAAGAAGCGGAACTCAGCGAAGCCTAAGAGGCGTCGCAGTCCGGTAATTCTAGGCCCAGCGGCAGTTGCGTCGTTTCCGACCCGCAAGCCCCCTCAAAATTGGCAAACTCCACGCCGATCACGGAGTCTAAAACCGCTCCGCTGAGACGCGCATCTCGGAAGCTGGCATTGGTCAGGTTCGCCCCAGCGAGATCAGCGTCATAGAGGACAGCATTGTCGAAGACGGCGCCCGTTAGGTCTGCGCCTGCCAGATCGGCATGCGCCAATGAAGCCGCTGAGAAATCTGTTTTGTGCGCCGTGCTCGATTGAAGCTGCGCGCCGGTCAGCGTGGTGCCGATATATTGGCCATTGCTGAGGCTCGCGCCGGTTAGGATGACGCCCGCCATCTTAGCGCTGTTAAAGCTCGTACCTTGAAGGCTCGCTCCGATCAGAACGGCGCTTTCAAACGACGCATTGGAAAAGTCGCTCAAACGAAAGTCTGCACCGGCGGCTTGGACGCTATCAAAGTTCGCATCATGCGCTTGAACGCCGCGAAGCTTGGCTGCGGTGAGATCGGCGCCCGGATAATTGGCTTTGGACAAGTTCCAGCCCGACATATTGCGGCCTTGCAGCGAGCAATCGATGCAAGAGCCGCTATAAGACGGCGCCCAAGAAATTCGGCTCGGCGCGCCCTGTTGCGCCATGACTGGAAGCGCGAGGGCCGTCACAGTGGAAAGCGCGGCAACAAAACGGAGAGTAGTCCCTAAACTCATGCTCATTTTCATAGGTGAGGGCCGCCCGATCCATAACTGAAAATGTGGTAATACAAGCCCGCGAAACGCAGACTGTTGCATTCAGGTCTCACTCCCAAGCCTTAAGAGCAGGTTGGGATGGTTTTTCCGGATGGAAGCTGGGTGCTGGCATCGCCGCAAGCGCTGTTCAGCTGAGCTTGGCTAAGGCCGCGCGCGATCTTTAAGTCCGCGCCAGACAGGTTTGCGCCAGTGAGATTCGCGCCGGACAGATTCGAAGACCCAAAGAAGGTGCCGACGGCGGTCGCGTTTTGCAGGTTCGCGTCCTTGAAATTCGCGCGATTGAACCGCGCCCCAAACAGGTTGGCCACCGAGAGATTAGCGCCCGTCAGGTTCACATCATCATAGGTTGCGAGCGACAGGTTAGATTGGCGGAGGCGCGCACCCGACAAGTCCAATTTCTTAGCGTCACGATAGGCGAGATCTGCTTGGAACAGGTTACAGCCTGCGCAAGATTGCCCGGACTGAACCTTCGCAATGGCGGCCGCGTCTTGCGCAAAAGCTGGCATCGCAAACAGGCTGAGGCCAATGGATAGGGCGGCAATGTGTTTCAGCATGGGACAGAATTCGCTTCTATGGGTTTACCTTTAGATAACCATAGGCAAGCGATGCGCCAAGCGACGGGGAGGACGCTAGTCGCTCGCTTCAGCCTCAACCGGGCCGACTTGGCCGCACGTGTCGCAAACCGTCTCTTGGTCGGCTTCGTCCAAGTATAGCGTGAAACTGCCACAGCTGGAGCACGCATCAGGCAGATAGGTCGGCGGGGCGGTTTCGCTTTCCTCCGCCGTGTCTGCTGCTTCTTCAGCGAGTTCCGCCTCCCGCTCTTCGCGCTTGCGGTTGAGGATGACGATATTGTCTGGGATCTGTCCGCGCGAGTAGCCGCGTGAAATAAGATGAGCAGCTTCATCTGGCAGCGGTTGGGCGTCGGATTTTTCGATCCCATCTTCCAAGCCGCGCCCGAGGCCATCATGGGTGACATCGCCAAGCTCGGCCAAGTCTTCGCGCGCGAGATAGGAGACCGCCAGCTCGCGGAAAATATAGTCGAGGATGGAGGTCGCCCGCGTGATCTGATCATTGCCGGTTACTTCGCCTGCCGGTTCAAAGCGGGTGAAGACGAAGGCATCGACATATTCTTCCAGGGGCACACCATATTGAAGGCCGAGCGAGACGGCGATGGCGAAATTGTTCATCAAAGACCGGAACGCGGCGCCTTCTTTATGCATGTCGATGAAGATCTCACCAAGAGAGCCATCATCAAACTCTCCGGTGTGGAGATAGACTTTGTGTCCGCCGACCGTGGCCTTTTGTATATAGCCTTTGCGACGATCCGGAAGGCGTGTGCGGGAGACACCGCTCGGCGCCTCAATATAGGTTTGAGGGGCGTCGTCTTCGGCGATCAGGTCTTCGGCAAGCGCCGCGATATGCTCCATTCGGTCTGCGGTCAGGCGATCGAGCTCTGAGTTGAGGGCCGGAAGCCAGGCCGACACGTTTGCGGCGAGGAGATCAGCTGTTTCGACGGCATTGGCGCTCAAAATGAGCGTGCAGTCGTTTGCGCTATGCAGAGCGGCGGCGAGGTCCAGCAGCTCCGACTTAGACAGCGTTTGGCTGATGCCTGCAGCCTCGATCGCCGCAGCGGCGAGCTTATCGGGGCGGCCGTCTAAAGCGTCTTCGGCTTCGGCAATTTCGCGCTTCGAGAAGCCAATAGACTTCAACAAAGAGCGGCCATCTGCGTCAAACGACTCTGGGGCAAGGCGCAGGTCCTTAGAGATGATGTCGTCGCCAAGCACCCAGCGCGAGAAGGCTGCGTTCAAAGGCAGACCTTCGCCGAGCGCGCTTTTGACTTTCTCAATCGCTTGCGTGGAGAATCCTCGCGTGCGCAATACATCACCGCCAAAGTGCGGCATCAGCTCTAAGTCCGCGGCGCTATCAATCTCGGTGAGCAGGCCTGGCAGCGCCTCGGGTGTGCGGCGGGCAAGGCCGAGCCGGGCAAGAAGATGCAGGGTCGGCGCATCGCCGTCGACCGCTTCGACAAAGCTCGTCACCGGTTGCAAGCCTTGTGTGCTCGGCTGGAACCCGGACAGTGCTTTGGCAGACAGAGGTAAAAGCGCGAGTGAGACATCGCGCTTGGTCTTGCGGGCCGGCGAGGCGGACAGCCCAAGCGTTTCAGCCATCTTTTTGGTGAAGCTCGTACCTTTTGCGGCGGACAAAACCAGTTTGAGGAGGGCGGCCAGGGTGGAATGGCTGTCTTTCGTATAGGGCAGTCCGAGGCCTAATAGAGCGCCAGAGAGCCCGCATGGGACAAGCACGAGGCCTGGGCCATGTTCAGCAATCGCAGCTTCAACCAAGTCTTCTAGAACATCTGCCTCAAATCCGTCGGGCGTGACAAAGCGGGCGATATCGATCGCCAGGGCGGGCGCATCGGCATTTGGCAGCTCGGATTTCGAAATCAGCGCGCCGACGCCTTTGCGGCGGATTTCGGAAATCGTCTCTGCTGTGACGTCTTCGGAGGCTAAACAGGCCGGAGGCGCGGCTGATTCAATGGCGTCATTGCGAAATTGTGCGGCAAGCGCCTCAAATCCTTGATTTTGTTGCAGGGCTTCTTCGATTAGCGCCAAAGGCACGCCGCGGGCGACCGCTTCGGCCAATTCTGCGTTTTTCGGCGTATCGCCGAGGCCTTCGAGCAGCTCGGCCATGGCGAGCTTACTGGTCCGGTTCAGTCGCTGATGTGTAGCCGCAGCAACAGCATCAGCTTCAGATTGCAGATTTTTAAGCGGCGCGGCGCACAAATCAGAGACCGGCATAACGGCGCTGATAAGCCCTTCTTCCATTGCGGTTATGAGCAATTGAGCGTTTCGATCGCTTGCAGACATGAACTGCGCCCTCCAGCCAGAGCGGGCTTGACCTAGCCCGCGACATGATGTGTTGCCTGTCCTAACTAGATTCGGTCACATACAAGCGCCATATTGCGGCCAAATATCACTGTCAGGACGAACAACATGTTCAAGCTCTTTACTTGGTGGAACGGTGTCAGCCCCGGAGGCTGGTTCGATATTAAGCGCCGCGGCGTTTTGATCGGCACCGATGAGTACGGCAATCGCTACTTCGAAGACCGCAAAGCATCGGTCGAAGGACGCAAGCGTCGCTACGTGATTTATGATGGATTGGCCGAGCCTTCCAAAGTGCCGCCAGAATGGCATGGCTGGTTGCACTATACATTCGATCAGCCGCCAACCGACGCGCCGCTTAAGCGCCAGGACTGGGAAACCGATCACACGCCGAATATGACCGGAACTGTGTTCGCCTATCGTCCGAAAGGCACATTGCGCGAAGGCGGCGAACGCCGTGAAGCCGACGCAGATTATGAGGCTTGGGATCCAAATGCGTGAGTCGATTTTTGAAACCTTGGTCGGCCTTGCCGTCCTGATCGCTGCTGGCGTCTTCCTTTGGTTTGGTCTCGCGCGAGGCTCCGATGGTGGCCCGGCAGGCGAAGTGGTTGAGCTTGGCGCGCGCTTTAACAGCGCAGCGACGATTGAGCGTGGCACAGATGTGCGCATGGCCGGCGTTAAAATCGGAACCGTGCGCGATGTCGCCTTGGACCGGGACGCCGCTGAAGCCCTCGTCACGCTGGCGGTGGATGCCGGTATTCTTCCGCTCGGCGATGGCACGACAGCGCGTGTGCAGTCTGAGAGCCTGTTAGGCGGGGCCTATATCAATCTGGAGCCTGCGGAGGGCTTTGGTGAGATTATCGCCTGCGCAGACGGCGAAGCTTTGTTCGGCGACACAGGCTGCGGCGAGATACTCTATGCGCAAGGGTCAGTCGATCTGATGACCTTGTTCGCCTCCTTCGCATCGGGCAGCGGCGGAGACAGCGAGTGATTCGCGCGGTCTTGCTGGGGGCGATCAGTTTGGGTGTCGGCGTGTTCGCCATGGCCCAGAACACACAAGAGGAGTTGGAGCGCGCGCTTGGCCTGACGCCAGATGCCGAGACCCTGGAAGAGGGTGAGCTTGAAGAAGAGCTGATCCCGACGCAAAAGCGCACCTATCAGCAGCACCAAACCGTTATGCTGCGCGCCTTGGATAAGATTACCGGTCGCTCCACAGACTTTGAAATGGAAGTGGGTGTCCCGAAGGTTTACGGGTCGCTGCGCATTGATTTGCAGACTTGTTATCAAACACCGCCGGAAGAGCCGCCAGAGAGCTCGGCCTTTCTGACCATCACAACGGCGACATCAAAGCGCGTCCAGTCGATGGCGGCGCCGCGCGATCTCACCGAAGAAGAATTGGCGACCACGGAGTCTGAAGAGGCTGAGGTTCGCTTTGCCGGCTGGATGTTTGCCTCATCGCCCGGCCTGCACGCGCTGGAGCACCCGGTTTACGATATTTGGGTGATCGCTTGCAGTGAAGTTGATCCATCTG
>JBCBDI010000059.1:0-12532 GCA_038529885.1 Pseudomonadota bacterium | reverse complement strand
CTCTGGCAGGCAAAAAACACCAAAATAAACAGTGCAATAGCGTGCGAGAGTAGGAAATCTCCTAATCCCAGTTTGCATTATGCCACAGGATGATTTGCAAATTGCAAATGAGAGTGCCGCAATTTGCAGCACTCCTGCATTTCGCTAATAGGCACCTCTTGCTGTTAGGACCGCCATCGGCGTCTTAAGGAGGATCACAATGTCCAACCAGATGGTCCGCTTCTGAAGGTAGGCGACATCAAGGACCACTTGCCGGTCAAATGGGAGGTCAGCGCGTCCCTGGATTTGCCAGAAACATGTGATCCCGGGTTTGCCGCGCAATCGACGGCGCTCAACGGGTGAGTATTTCTCGACTTCGACCGGCAGCGCGGGGCGCGGCCCGACCAAAGACATATCGCCTTTGAACACATTCCAGAGTTGTGGGAGTTCATCGATTGAAAACTTGCGGATAAACTGGCCGACACGCGTGATACGCGGGTCTTTTTTCAGTTTGAACGTTACGCCATCATTTCGGTCATGCGCCTGTTTGCTGAGCTCTTCTTGGCTCGGGCCATCGATCCGCATTGAGCGGAATTTAAAGATCTCAAAAGGCTTACCGTTCTCGCCAATTCGAAATTGCGAATAGAGCGCTGGGCCTTTGCTCTCCAGGCGTACGGCGAGGGCGGTCCCTATGAGGAGCGGAGATAAAGCCAGCATTCCGAGCCCCGAAGCCACAATGTCCATGCACCGGGCAAGGCCGCGATCTACCGACTTCAAAAACCCGCGCTTGCGGCGATCCAATGCGTATTTTAGGGCGTGCGCCGTGAAGGTGAAGTTACCGACCAAGTAGCGCTGCCACATACGGCGGGGTTCGCACTTCAAGCGATAGAGCCACTCTGTTCCGGTCTTGCGCATCCATTCTGGCGCGCGCGGGATTCGGCCAGAGACAAAGTCCAAGAGCCCTCCAACGCCGAGAACCACGGGGGCATGGAGTCGATGACGCACGCGGGCGAGCCAAACATCTTGGGACGGGACACCAAAAGCAACGAACACAACCCTCGCGCCAGACGCGTTGATCTTTGCGATCACCTCGTCTTCTTCGCGGGGGTTAAAGAAGCCATGCTGATGACCCGCAACGTTCAGGTTCGGACAATCCGCAATTGCGTTTTGAGCCGCAGCCTCAGCGACACCGGGTTGGCCACCCAGGAAGAAGACCGGAATTTTGCGGAAGGCTAAGCAACGACAGAGCGGGCCAAACAGATCCGTCCCGTTGAGATTGTCACCGAGCTGTTTTCCGTCGAGCTTGGCCGCAAGCGCGACACCAGACCCATCGGGCAGGAGCGCATCGACGTTCTTAAGCGTATCGCGATACTTCCAATCCTTGCGCGCGACATTGACGCAATGCGCATTCAAGAAAGCGATCTGCGTGGGCGTACGCGATTGAGCGCGATCCGCGATCCAATAGACGGTCTCCGCCATTTTGGCGCTTGCCGTTTTGTATCCGAGAATATCGATCGTCTCGATCGTGCGGCTTGGGCCAACCTGCGGGCGAGAGTAGGCGGTGACGGGACGCTCGAGGATGTTTGAGATTTGCGTTGGCATGCGTGTGCTCCTGCATTCGTGAATTCGAAAAGCAGGTCGCAGAAAGCGTTCCGAGCGATTCGTCAGAAGAATAATTCAATAAAAACAGTTATATGTGGATCTGGCGGTGCATTGTTCGGCCTTGCCAACCTGCATCTTGCGGCAGGCAGCACCTGCATTTTGCAAGAGGTTTCGCGAATTGCAGATTGCGAATTTGCGTATGCCAATCGCTAGATCTCAATGATCACGGGCATGTCGGCTGAATTGCTTCGTCCGGGGCCAAATGAAGCGATTCTTGAACCTGTTTCTCCAGAATCCATTTGGAGGCCACAGTGCTGAACATCGCCCATCAAAAGCTTGAAAGACTCGCGGCGCGGCTCGCACGCCATAAGCTCGCCAGCAATGTCGGTTGGCTCACGGCGGCAGAACTTGTGAGCCGTGTCGGCCGGATCGTTGCGGCGATTATTCTAGCACGCCAACTCGACGCGGTCGCCTTCGGGGTCGCCGCAATTGCGCTCACCATATTTGAGATCACCCGCGTCTTTACAGAGAATGGCATCGGCGCCGCAGTCGTTCGGGCCAGCGAAAAGAGCTTCCATCAGACCGCCAATACCGCGCATCGCCTGATGTGGGGGGTGTGTTTGGCGCTCGCCGCCATTCAAGTCTTGGCAGGTTTCATCGTCGAATGGGTGCTGCCCGGACGCGGCGCTGGTTTGATGGTCGGCAGTCTCGGGATCGTCTTCCTGCTCATGCCGTTCGGCGTCATGCACGCCTATTGTCTGCTTCGCGCTGAGCGTATGAAGGAGCTCGCCGCGATCTCAACCGCGCAGGTCGCCGCCGATCACGTGCTGACGGCCGTGCTCGCGATTTGCGGCTTTGGCGCATGGGCGATTGTTCTGCCCAAACTGCTGACCGCTCCGATTTGGTTGCTCGGTATGCTTCGCACCAAGGCCTGGGTGAGAGACACCAGCGCAGGTTATGCGCCCGTCAAAGACATTCTCAAGTTTTCGCTGCCCGTCTTGGGGTCTGAGCTAATGTGCGCGTTTCGCGATCAGATGGATAAGTTCATCGTCTCGCTCACGCTCGGTGTCGAAGCGCTCGGTCTTTACTATTTTGCTTTCAATGCTGGACTTGGCGTTTCGACAGCGCTCAATCGTGCCTTCTCAAATGCGGTCTACCCGCATCTGTGCGCGGCAAAGAATACGATCGCGGCCTACCGCAAAGCCATTGTGAATTTGGGACTTCCGTTTGCCGCGCTTTATGTGCTGCAAGCCTCGCTCGCCCTCTATTATGTGCCGATCGTGTTTGGACCAGATTGGGCGTCAGCCGCGCCGCTTGTCGCCATCCTGTGCCTGGGCGGTCCGGCGCGTCTCCTGGTCGATGCGGCCCGCATGAAAGCGCGTGCCGAAGGGTATTCCGGAAAAGACTTCGGCGTGTCTCTACTGTTTAGTCTCAGCGTACTCGCGCCGTTCATGCTCTTCGCGCAGCACGGCCTTGTGTTCGTCGCGATCGTCTCCACAGCCTGCGCAACCGCGTTCGCGATCGCCGTCACTCTGAGCGCGAGCCGCGACCTCTATTTCACAAAATCAGCCACCCTCGGAGCTCCATCATGACTCAGTCTCCTGCCGTCTCTATCATCATGCCCGCTTATAATGCCGGGCCGGTGATTGAAGACACCATCCGCAACGTCCAGGCCCAAACGCTCAGAAATTGGGAGCTAATCATCGTCGATGATGGCTCTACCGATGACACCGCATCGATTGCGCTTCGCTTAGCGGAAGAGGATGCACGGATTTGCGTCTTGCAGCGCTGCAATCGAGGCCCGTCAGTGGCCCGAAATGCCGGTGCGGATCTCGCGCGAGCTCACGTTCTTGCCTTTCTGGATGCGGATGATTTCTGGGCGGCGGATCGCCTGTCGGGGATGCTGAAAGCGTTCCGGGATAAGCCGCAAGCTGGTGTCTTGTTCTCCCGAACCCGGTTCCTCGACGCCGAGACCCTCCGTCCTGGGACTCTCACGCGCCACCGCGCACGTTTGACCGCTGCCGATATCATGGCCGAGAACGCCCTGTGCAGCACGTCGAATATCGTTTGTTTAAAATCCGTGTTCACGAAGACCGGTGGTTTCACGCCAGGTCTCCACCATGCTGAGGACCAAGACTGGTTGCTTCGCGTCGCTCTGGAAGACAAATGGCAAATCCTTGGCCTGGACGAAGAATGGTTCTTCTACCGGTCCGCCGAGCATAGCCAGTCAGCTGACTTAGAGGCCATGCGCGCCGGGTGGCACCGCATGGTTGCAGCCGCGCAAAGCCACGCTCCGGAGCGCGCCGCAAGGGCTGCACGCCGCGCCTACGGTCCTATCCATCGTCAGCTCGCACGTCGCGCGCTCAGAATGGGCCGCTCGCGTGAAGCGCTCAAATATCTGTTCATGGGTTTGCGAGGCGATCCGCTTTTATTGCTTCGCCAGCCCAAGAGAACCGGGCTGACCCTCGCAGGCGCCTGTCTCACTCTTATTCCTCACCCAATGTTCAAGGAGCTCGTCGCAAAATGAGTATGCCAACTGTGTCCGTTATCATGCCGGTCTATAACACCGCGAAATATGTCGAAGCCGCCGTCCAGTCGGTGCTTGATCAGACCTTTTCGAACTTTGAGCTCTTGATCATTGACGATGCTGGCTCAGACAATTCTATCGAGCTTTGCCAAGGCTTTGACGATCCGCGCATTCGGATCATCTCTCAGGTCAATCGCGGCCTCGCCGGCGCCCGCAATACCGGCATCCGAAACGCCAAGGGTCAGTTCATCGCACTGCTCGACTCAGATGATCTCTGGGAACCTCAAAAACTTGAGAAACACGTCCAGCACTTACGGCGCGCACCCCATATTGGCGTCAGCTATGCGGCGTCAAAACTCATCGATGATGATGGACACCTGTTGCGCATCACTCAGCGCCCGAAACTCAGACAGATTTCTCCACGCGATGTGTTCTTGCGCAATCCAATCGGCAATGGCTCTGCTCCCGTTTTGAGGCGCGCCGTATTTGAAGAGATTGCCTATCTGAACCCCGCGCGTGAAGAACTCGACTATTTTGATGAGAGCTTTCGGCAGTCAGAAGATATTGAGTGTTGGTGCCGGATCGCGCTCACCACCGATTGGGGGTTTGAAGGTATATGCGGCGCGCATACGCGCTATCGGATCAATGAAGGCGGCCTCTCAGCAAATGTCGTGAAGCAGTATGAAACTTGGTCGCGCGTGCGCGATCGCGTCAAGCAGCTCGACCCTCAGTTCGCTCGCAAGTGCGCGCCATATGCTGAAGCTTACCAATTGCGCTATCTCGCGCGCCGCGCCGTGCGCATGGGAGAGGGCGCGTTGGCCTGGTCGCTGATGATGGATGCACTGAACATCTGTCCAAAGATCATCCTAGAAGAGCCAGGAAAAACGCTCACCACAACGATTGCTGCGGCCGTCCTACGTTTTTTGCCACGCGGTTTAAACGCGCCGCTTCAAGCCCTGATGGCGAGGGGGTAAGCTATGCAAAGTGATCGTCATATCATTCATATTCTAGATGACCTCGCGATGGGCGGGGTCACGCGGGCGTTGAAGAATTTTCAGCATCCCACGCTGTTAAAACTGGGGGCACAAGAAACGGTCGACATCCGCCAGGAAAAAGTGCGCGCAGCGACCCCAAACGATATCGCCGTGATTCATTTCACTGTGAACTGGAAAAAACTGGGATGGCTCATGGACCTTCGCCTGTTCGGAAGGTTTTCCAAAATCGTCCTCATCGAACACACCTATACGCGAGGCTTTGAGGCCAGCGAAGTTGAACCCAAACGCCGGTTCCGCCGGATGCTGAAACTCGCCTATGGTCTCGTCGATCAGGTTGTCGCTGTCTCTAAGGCGCAGCGTGAATGGATCCTAGAGCATCAGCTTGCGAGCGCGCAGAAAACGATCGCGATCCCGCAGTCACGCGATTGCGACGCTTTGCTTGATCTCGCGCCAACGAAAAGAGCGGATGGTCCGCTTCAACTTCGCGCGTTTGGACGGTTCCATAAACAAAAAGGCTTCGACCTGTTGATCAAAGCCATGGCGCGCATTCCGGCAGAACTCGCAGAGCTGAAGATCGCTGGGACAGGGCCCGATGAAAAGCTGCTTCGTGAGCTTTCTAAGGATCTGCCCCACGTCGAGATTTGTGATCCGTTCACCTCTCCCGAAGCCTTTCTTTCAAACGCTGAAATCATCGCCATTCCGTCTCGCTGGGAGGCCTTTGGGCTTGTCGGCACAGAAGCCCGCGCCGCAGGACGCCCCATCCTCGCGGCGCGGGTGGATGGCTTAGAGGACCAGCTGGACGTCTCCGCTTTCGCGCATGCTCCAAACAGCGTCTCAAGCATCGTTCGCGCGATCTATCGCGCCGCGACCGCTGACGACATTGATCAACGCGGTTTGGCGGCGCGAAACAAAGCCCGCGGTGAGTATGATCAAATGATCGAAACGTGGCGGACGCTGTTTGATGACGCGACTGAGCCTTACAGGCTTAAAACCTTGAGCACCTGCGTTGTGCTTTGAAGCTCGACCGTTCCATTCGGGGTTTCTAGGACAAGGGACAGCGCATCTGTGGGCGACGGCAGAGCCCTTTGTGGAATGCTGAGGTCTTCGAATAGCTCGTTCAGCGCTTCAGCTTGTTGCGACTGAACTTCGAAGTCCCTCACGGTCCCGCCTTTGGGTGTATTGGACGATGGATGCGGGCAGTATTTCCAATCGATGACAAATGGCACCAATCCTCCAAACGCGTGCTCCGTATAGAAAAGGAGCTCCCATGCGAGCCGGTCGCCTTGCGGGGTTAAGCGTTCGGTCGGGACCGGGCCGAGCGGCGTGACGTCGACATGATCGCTTTTGGCCGCGGCAGCGAGCGGCGAAAGATCGCGGCTCCGGCGGACCCAGGTCGCTAAGCCTGGTGCTTCAAGTTGCGCGAGGCGCGCACCGATACTGTTCGCTGGTGGCAGGTCGGCTGAAGGCGCCATGATTTCGAGATAGATATCAGTGCCGAGGCTTAGGAGCGCATTGCGCGTGCCCAATCCAGAATGCGAGCCGCCGGGGACTGGGCTTACGCCAAATAGGCTTTTGATGGAGGCGCACCCTTGATCGAGATCTGGCGCTGCCCACACGAAATGATCAATACTGTCCAACATGAGCCGAGCTTAGTCAGGCTCATCGAGGAGATGCAATCTTTTCCTTAAGCGTCCGGCTGAGCCAGGTCATTTAACTCGCGTGCGGCGATGCCCATTGCGATCAGGCCAGGCCACATCAAATAGGCAAGGATCTCTAAATTCTCGCCGATCGAGTAAAAGGCCATGAGCAGGACCATGCCGAAGGCGATCCGTCCGGCGCGGGAACGGGTGATGGCAAGGAGGGCAAATTCGATCAGGCTCCAGGCGAGCGGAACAGCGAGCGCAATCGCTCCAACCGCACCTTTCACGAAGAGCAATCCGTACCAAGTATGGTGACTGCCTATGGGCATAAACTCGACGGCGTGTGGACCGCGTTCGACCACACCATGACCCCAGATCGGGGCTTCATTCCACCATCTGTCCACGGCAATCTCGCCGAGCATTTCGCGAACGCGCGTTGAGTCCGCCCGCATCGATTTAACGGAATTGAGCGTTGCGTCCATCCAATCGATGATCCCTTGCGCGAGCGGGGTAAGGGTGAGCAGTCCGATCGTCGCGAGGAACCACATGAGAGGCCGTTTGGCTTCGCCCGCCGCGATGACGACCGGCCATATGAAGAGCGCAGCTGCGATGGCGAGACGCGACTTTGATGTGAAGATCATGGCCAGGGCCGAAATCACGCCCATCCATTTCCACAAGCGTCTTTTGTCCGATAGGGCGAAGATCAGGTACATGTTGCCGATCATGCCAGCGGCCGGCGACCAGGGGGTGAAATAGCGAAGCCGGGTCGAGCCATCCATCGGCTCATAAGAGTAGAGCTGGACGGCGAAGAATTCCGGCCCCGGTCCGCCTACAAGTTTGAGGGGGGATACGAAGAGAACTTCCGGCAACCCGATCATCGGCGCGGCGAGGAAGATGGGGGTCAAGATCAGTGTGCCCAGGGCGACCCATCCACATGCGCGGATCAGCGTTTCCAGTCGGACATGCAGGCAAGCGCCAATCAGTGGAAACAGAGCCAGCAGGGCCCATCCCTTGGCCCAACCGATCGTGGACTTGATGGTTTGGCCGGTGCTGAGATTTTGGGTCATATGCCCCATCTCTAGGGCGAGTAGCATGACCAGCATGCCGATGATCCAAACCCAAATGCCACTCGGCAATTGCGGGATTGGACGGCGGGCAATGCCATCCACTTTCAAGTAGTGCCGCGCAAACAACAGCCCGGTCAGGCCGACCCCAAGGACTGGGCCCAAGACATAGAGCCCGCCGACCAAATAGACCAACCAAGTCGCGGCCAGCGCGACCCCAACTATAAGGTCTTCAGGAGCGCGCGAATGATGGGCAGTCTGATCCATAAGAGGGCCAATCCGATTGCGTAGAAGAGCATCCCGGCAATCGTGCCGAGGGCGATGAATTTCTTAGACGGCGTTGCTGGCGCGCCCGGCGTACCGGGCGTTTCGACCGTCTGGGTCAAAGGATAAGAGGCGAAGACATCGGTCCGATTGGTGTCTATCCGCGCCAGGGCAGACGCGAAGACGGTCTCGGCCACTTGGTGATCCCGCAACAGGCTATCCAATTCGGTTGCCGGAACCGCTAGGTCTTCGACCCGCGCTTGCGTAGCTTTCAATTGTTCTTGCATCGTGTCGCGGCGCTTTTGGAGGCCGGCGAGCTGCACGGCGGCTTCAACCAATTTGGCGATCAATTCAGACCGCTGATTGGTGGACGTGTAATAGCCACGGTCCAGTGTTGCGAAGGCTTCAAAGCCGATCAGCAAGCGACCGCGATCGAACAGGCCTTTGTTCAATCCAGAGAGCTCCGTCGTTGCCGCGATTACATCTGGGTGGTTTGGGCCAAACATGTCTGTCAGTTCCGAGCGTTGGGTCGTCGCTTTTGAATGGGCTTCGACTATGGCTTGGAACGCGCTGTCGGACAGGAGCGTCAAAATGTGGATCGCTTGATCTTCCGAGATCCCCAAAATGCCGGACAGGCGCATCACTTCGCTGCGCGCAACGGCAAGCTCCGCCTGTGAGCGATCAAGCTCAATGCGCAGGGTTTCGGTCTGCCCCACCAATTCCTGAAACTGCTCGACAGAGATCAGATTATGTTGGCTTTGGAAGGCAATGATTTTTGACTGCGTTTCGCGGACGGCGTCTTCAAACCCGGCCAGCGTGTCGCGATAAGCGAACTCTCGCAGGCTCTGTTCCTCGGTGCGCAGGGCAGTAAGCTCTTCTTCGAACGCCATGAGCCAAGCGTCCGCAAGTTGCCGTGCAGCATCTGGAGACGCGGCCGACACCGAGACGTACATAAGCTTGGTTTGATTGGCGAGTTTGATGCTTGGCGCACGCACATCGCTGAGTGGCATGCCGACCCGTTCGGCCACGCTTCCGCGGAGGCGATAGGATTGCAGCAGCTTCTTATAGTTTTCCGTCGGGCTCAGGCTATGGCTACCAAAAGGAGACGCCGTGTTGCTGGTGGCTTGGCCCAAGGAATCGAGATTGATCGATGTGCCAGAGCCGGCCCCCGGCAAGATCAAGGTGAAGCCTGACGTGTAAGACTTGGGGGTCAGGACAAAGACTGCCGCCGCCAATACCCCAATGACAAGCCAACCGGCCACTAGAACCAGGCCATAGCGCAACAGACGTCCGCGGGCAGGGCCGCCTTTCATAAATGTCCAACCCTGGCTCATCGGACCACACCTCCGAGCAAGGCTGCATTGATCGCGGGCGCAGCGGCCTCACTGACCATGGCGATGACATCGCGGACATTGGTGACGTGGCTATCATAGCAAGCGATGGCGTCATTCGGCAAAAGCACGGGGTTAAAGTCATCGCGGTCAGCGCGGCGAACCAAGTCTTCGATCGACCGAGCGATCACTTCGCTTTCGCCTGTGATTGGGTTCCTTGAGATCAGTACACCCCAGCGCCGCGCATTGGTCGCTTGAATGCCGCCAACACAATTGGCTGAGACCAAGCCCTGTAGAAAGCGTGTGCCATAAGGCAGCTGGGTCGCGTGTTGACCAATGGCTGAGTTGGCATTGGAAAGCGCGGGCCGGGTTAAGTTTGACATGAAAACGCGGATACCTGGTGGTGTGATGCGAGACGGACGCGCCAAGGCCATTTGAAAACAGCCGCGAGACGGCACGTGCACCCGGTCACCCGCGACCAAGAGCGGATCTTCGATCGGTCCACCGTCCAACGCGCCGGTCATATCAAACACGCGGCGGCGTCCATTGCGGATCAGCACGACATTGCGAATATCCGCATCTGGTCGAACGCCAGCCGATGCAAAGAGGGCGGCGCTGAGACGGCGCTGCATTGAAAAATCTCCCGCCGCATCTAAGCGGAGTTCAGCGTCGGCGTCGGCTTTGCGTTCGTTGAGGAGAACATCTCCTGCTTGATAGACCGCGCCAGAGACAGAGACTTGGATCGGGGCCCAGTGCAGAACACTGGTTGAGACTTGTACGAAATTGGATCGGAAGTAACCACCGCTGACAAGGAGACGGGCAATTGCGTCCTCGAGTTGGGCTTTGGTGGTACCGGCGGCAGGAATGTCGCCGAGAAATGGCAAACGCAAGTAACCGGATGGAGAGACGACGAAGTCGCCTTCAAAACCTTCGCCGCGCACGATTGTCAGACGCAAGAGGTCTCCGGGGGATAGAAGAAGCGGCTCGTCAAATGCGGCGCCCAGGCCAGCATCAATCGGTTGGCCGGTCAGGGCGAGGTCCATATCCTGGCACCGTCCCATGTTCTGAGATGTCGCGGCGGCGAATGAGGCATTCTCTTTAGCATCCGACATGCTTTGGCGCTCAGCCTGATAGGGGGCTTCATTCACGCTGACCAAGTTACGCGGACGCTCAAACGATCCCGTACAGCTGGCTAAGACGATCACAAGCGCAATCGAGACCAAGCGTATGATGATTTGAAGGCTAGTGGTCATGACCTACCTCCAAGCTGTCCAAAGAACGAAACACTGAGATGGCCCACGGGCAGTCGGTTCGGATCACTTTCAGCACGGCGCCTTCAGTGATCTTCGTCTTCACCTCGATCATGTCGCTGGCAACGGACCCGGCGCGATCTAAGGCGCGGTGAAACCGGTTGAGAATGGCGTCGTTTTCGATTGCGATCTGTACACTGGCCATGAAAGCCTCCTGTTTGGGCTTTCAGGTTTGCAAGATGCGGGTGCAGATAAAATATCGATAAAAAACAACGCAAAGAGGATGGTGTCCGACGTCGGTTATCTCAATTTGCAAGACGCTATTCGCATTTTGCAAAAGGTCAGACTCGCAAAATGCCAGATCCGTCGTCTACAGGCTCGGCATGCCAGCCTGCGGCGCGATTGCGCCCGCGTGCTGGATGACATAGGCGGCGAGCCGATTGGCGGTTTTGACCGCCTCTTCCAGGCTCCGCCCGGAAACCAAGCTAGCGATGAGCGCGGCATTGAAACTGTCGCCAGCCCCCGTCGTGTCTTTCGGGACCAAGACGCTATCAGCTGGAACATGTACCGGGTCTTGGTCTGACGCGAAAATCATTGCCCCGCTCGACCCTCGCTTCAGGATGATATTTGAGACGCCTAACGCTTTCCATCGCTCAGCATGGGCGCTGCAGGTGGCAGACCCGTGGAGCGTGTCTTCATCATCATGCGTGGGGAGCGCGAGGCTCGTTTCTTCTGCGAAGGGTTTCATGGCCGACCAGGCGGCTTTGGGGCTGGCCCATCCTTTGGGACGATAATTTGGGTCGAATACGACGTGTCCACCGCGCGCGCGAACCGCTCTGGCGGTTTGTATGAGGGCGTCTCGTTCGGCTTGATCAAAGATTGAGAGCGTGATGCCAGACACGAAGAGCCAATCTGCTTTAGCGGCGAAGGCGAGGGCGTGCTTATGGTCAGGAAGGTCAAAGAACGCGCGCGCCGCACTCTCGCTTCGCCAATAGTGGAAGCGCCGCTCGCCCTGATCATCTGTCTCGATCGCATAGAGGCCAGGCAGACGGGTCGGGTGGCGCAGGATATGGTCCGTGCGCACGCCTTCTTTTTCCCATTCGAGCCGCATTCGGTCTGAAAACCCATCTTGGCCAAGCGCGGTGACATAATGCGGGGCGCATCCCAGTCTCGCGAGATAGATCGCGGTGTTGAGCGTATCACCGCCATAAGCCAGATGCACATTATCGCCGTCCAGATCAGACAGTTCGAGCATGGCCTCACCGATGATCACGATGCGCGTCATGGATCACCAATTCCACATGGATCCGTCGCGGAGGCGGGCAATGGGGAGCTGTTTTGGATTGTAAGGAAACTTCGCCGCGAGCGTCTCATCTATGTCGACCCCAAGACCCGGCGTGTCGCCTGGATGCAGATAACCGTCTTCAAATGTATAAGCGTGAGGGAAGACCTCATCGGTTTCTGGCGTGTGGCGCATATATTCTTGGATCCCGAAATTCGGCACCCAGAGATCAAAGTTCAGCGCTGCGCCCATGCAGACAGGGGACAGGTCCGTCGCCCCGTGTGAGCCGGTTCTGACTTGATAGAGAGCGGCCAAGCCAGCGATTTGTTTGAGATGCGTGATGCCTCCGGCGTGCACCACAGTGGCTCTGATATAGTCGATCAATTGCCGCTCAATCAGCTCGCGGCAGTCATGGATGGAGTTGAAAATTTCGCCCACGGCCAAAGGCGTGACCGTGTGTTGTCGTATCAGTGCAAAGGCCTCTTGGTTTTCTGCCGGGGTTGCATCTTCAATCCAGAATAGGCGGTAGATACAGCGCTCTGGGACATTAAAGGCAAAGTGGCAGGCATGCCGGTCTATCAACTTCTCGGCGGCGCGT
>JBCBDI010000058.1:0-12614 GCA_038529885.1 Pseudomonadota bacterium | reverse complement strand
TGCGGACGTCAGTCAGAGGCATGCTCGAGTCTTGCAGTTCAGAAATGTGGGTATCGAGGCGCACTAATTGATTCAGCGCCCCACAACTATACCCACAAATCTAATGGATTTGCTAGGACAAACCCACATCCGCTCGGACACCGCCCTCTCGGAAATCAACATAAACAGCTATACAAAAAGCGTTTTTCGGATCATTCTTGATTGGATCGGATTTGAAAATGGTGCCCCCACACGGACTCGAACCGCGGACCTACGGATTACAAATCCGTTGCTCTACCAGCTGAGCTATAGGGGCACTGGCGGCTCCTTTATCTTGCGCCTCGGCAAAGCGCAAGGCGTCATGACAAGATCATGCAGTTGCCACAATTCACCCCCGAACCGGCATGATTTCGCCTTCCGCGCCGCGGATCTTCAGATCCAAGCAAGACGGGAGCTGACTATGATTAAAACACTCTCCACCACCGCCCTTTTAATCGCCTCTGCAGGCCTCGCCGCAGCAGCGCCGCTGCCAGCGCCGCCGACCGCGGTCTATACGCCAGCCGCGCAGACGGAGTGCGCCGGTGAAACGCTCCATGTCTATTTCCCAGAGGGCACCAGCGCCCTCACCCCTGCCTCTCGCGCCATGTTGCAAGCAGCACAAGCGCGTTTGGATGGCTGTATTCTCGGGCAAGTCTCTCTCACCGCTTCGGCGGACGATGCTCGAAATGAGGCGCAAGCAGACACCTTGTCGGCAGCCCGGATCAATGCGGTGTCGACCGCGCTCGAAACCTATGAGCTGACCGGCATGCGCGTTTCGGCCGAGCCACAATCTGACGATGCCCATGCGCTATGGACGCCAATGGATCGCAAAGTCGAGATCCGCGTCACGGCGTGGGCGCCTGAGGTCAGCTAGCAATACGTTCCTCCCAGCACGCCCGCCTCCCTGTGGGTCGCGCTCAACTCAAAACCCCCGGATGGTGTGAAACCAGTCCGGGGGCTTTTTTTGATGTGTCTTTTTGAAGGAAGCGGCGGGGTCAGTCGAAGAAAGACAAGACCGCACAGGCGGCCACGAAAGTCACGACAGTGTGCCCGCTATCAATCAGGAGCAATTCCCAAGAGTGATCCGGTGAATAGACATATCGATACATCATGAGCGGCACGCCAATCAGGAGCGCCATCCACAGCCCAAACAGAGCCGCTGTATCGAGCTTGCTGATGCTCTTTTGCTTCATGTGCCAGCCCAACCCGAAAGTCAGCAGCAGTGAAATGACGAAGCCCGCTGGCATCCATAATGGGCTTTGGCCCTCGAACATTTCCGCCGTATAGCCAGATGCGGCCATCCAAGCGTCGGAAAAGATCAGACCGTACCAGAGAAATCCGACGATCCACATAGCGAGCGCGGCGAGCACGATCCCTAACGCATTTACCCCTGCAATTCTTGGCATAGTTCCCTCCTAAGGATGTTTCATTTATCCAATCTCGCGCTAAGAACTGCCCAGATCTCGCGTCCGAATCAGCCTTACGCGGGGTAAAGTTTTGTAAAGGAAGATGAATCTTGAGTAAACGCCGGATCCTAATCACCTCGGCCCTGCCTTATATCAATGGCATCAAGCATCTCGGGAACCTTGCGGGCTCTATGCTGCCGGCAGATGTCTATGCGCGGTTCCAACGTCTGCAGGGCCATGATGTCCTTTACATTTGCGCCACCGATGAGCATGGCACGCCCGCCGAGCTTGCCGCTCAAGCGGCAGATATGAGCGTGCAGGCCTATTGCGATGAGCAACATGAAATCCAACGCGCCGCGGGTGAAGGCTTTTCACTGTCCTATGATTGGTTCGGGCGCTCTTCCAGTGATGAGAATAAAGCGCTCACCCAGCATTTCGCGCGGGTCTTAGAAGACAAAGGCCTGATCGAAGAGCGCGTCTCGAAACAGGTTTATAGTGTCGATGATGGCCGCTTTCTGCCGGACCGCTATGTCGAAGGCACCTGCCCACATTGCGACTATGAAAAAGCGCGCGGCGACCAGTGTGATAATTGCGGGCGCTTGCTCGACCCTGTGGATCTGATCAATCCCTATTCAGCCGTTTCGGGCGGCACCAATATTGAGATCCGCGACACCGCCCATCTCTTCCTGCTGCAATCGAAAATGCAGGACACGATCCGCGAATGGGTTGAGGCCTCGAAAGACTGGCCACAGCTTGCCCGCTCCATCGCGCTGAAATGGCTGGATGAAGGCCTGCGCGACCGGGCGATCACGCGCGACCTGAAATGGGGCGTGCCGGTGCTTGATGCGGATGGCAATCCGCGCCCCGGCTTTGAGGAGAAAGTCTTTTATGTCTGGTTCGACGCGCCGGTCGAGTATATCGCCGCGACGGAAGAATGGGCGAAAGCCAAGGGCGGCGACTGGGAACACTGGTGGCGCACCGATAAGGGCGCTGAACATGTCGAATATGTCGAGTTCATGGGCAAAGACAATGTCGCCTTCCACACGGTCTCATTCCCGGTCACGATTTTCGGATCAGGCGAACCCTGGAAGACAGTCGACAAACTCAAAGCCTTTAACTGGGTCACCTGGTATGGCGGAAAATTCTCGACCAGCCAGAAGCGCGGCGTGTTTATGGATCAAGCTCTTGAGCTGCTCCCAGCGGACTATTGGCGCTGGTATTTGATGGCGAATGCGCCGGAAGGCTCGGATGCCGCGTTTACTTGGGAAGGCTTCCAAGCGGCGATCAATTCCGACCTTGCAAATGTGCTCGGCAATTTCGTCAATCGGATCACCAAATACACGGTCAGCAAGTTTGACGGTGCGCTCCCCGCAAGCGGAACTGCCGGCGAGGATGAGGCATGGATGCAAGGCGAGCTGAAAGCCAGCCTTGCCCGCATCTCTGAGCATTATGAGGCGATGGAGTTCCGAAAGGCGGCAGCTGAAACGCGCGCGCTTTGGGCGGCAGGCAATGAGTACCTCACCCGCGCCGAGCCATGGGTCAAATATAAGAATGATGTCGACGCCGCCGCGGTCGGCGTGCGCACCGGTCTTAACCTGGTCGCGCTGTTCGCGATTGTCGCGCAGCCGCTCATTCCCAACACAGCAAAGACCATTCTCGATACGCTCGGTGTGCCAGAGGACAATCGCAACTGGCCATCGCCAGATGATGAAGGCCTGCTCGACGCGCTTCCCCATGGCATGCCGATCCAGGCGCCGCCGGTTCTGTTCCAGAAGATTGAAGACGCGATGGTCGAAGAATGGACGCAGCGGTTCGGCGGCGAAGAAAGCTAAACCATGCCCCTTCAGAACCGCGTTGACCCTTTCGGCCTCATCCACGCGGTTCGAGATCGCGGCACGCTGATGGGCAATCGCGGCGGCTGTTTTCACAGCGAAGAGAAAACGCTGAAACCAACGCATTGGAAAACGCGGCAATGGATCACCTGCGTCTTGGCGTTCAAAGACCGCCAGCGAGAGCTGATGGCTGAGCGCCAATATACAGAGCTGTTCTTTCTGGATGAAGTCACCGCGCTCGCAGCCGGTCATCGGCCTTGCTATGAATGCCGCTATCCCGATGCGAAGCGGTTTCGCGAGGCGTTGGTGCGCTCGGGCGTGTTTCGCTATCGCCCAAAAGCCAGCGATCTGAGCGATGCCATCGCAGGCGAGATCCAAGCGGTGCTGAAGGGCAAATCAGAGCGGGAGCAGGTTGCTGTGGCTGATCTGCCCGATGGGGCCATGTTCACTACTGGCTCGAGCGCATTCTTGAAATGGCAGGACGCGGCGCATCGCTGGAGCTTTGCGGGGTATGACGCGCCCGAAGCTCTGCCGAGCCATGCGGTGCGTTTGACACCGCACATTACTTTCCAGGCCTTGGCCCATGGGTATGAGCCGCGGGTGCATGAGAGTGTTTCGGAGAGCTAATCTCATTCACCGTCGATACCTGCGAAGGCAGGTATCCAGGGACAAAAGGAACGCTCAGAGCTTTTGGGAAACCGTCGTCCATGGGTTCCTGCCTGCGCAGGAGCCTGCGGAAACTAGATGATCCCCTAATCCACGGGCCGCGTGACGATCAGCTCATTGATCCGGTTCGCCTTCTGCTTGGCGAAGAGGACATTGTGCAGATACCAGACCTCTCCCGTCGCCAGCGTAATCTCAATATCACCGGTCACGACCAGGCCCAGCATGCGGTGGCGTAGGAAGTCGTCTTTCAGATACTTACAACGCGCATTGGCGCCGCTTTCAGCCCGGTCACCGCTGCCCCAAAAGACCCGTTCGCGGACTTGGCCGGGTGCAATCTCCTAGAATTTCACCTTGTCGAAGCCGAAGATCATGATCGCCCACATCACAAAGACGGTGACGCCGACAAACCAATAGAAAGCCGGGCTCATGCGAATGTCGAGCCCGCCAATGAAGGCGGCGATCGGACCGGACAGGTTGGCCGTTGCGAGCAAGATCGCCCCAATCGCGAGGATGAGGCCCAAAATCACGGAATTGGCACCGCGCAACTTCACCGTGGTCGAGAAAATCACGAACACCAGAACAAAGACAAACGTCTGCCCCTGCACACGCTGCGCCGCCTCGGTGCCCTCACCGCCCACAAATAGCGAAATGAAACCAAACACGAAGCCCAAGAGCCAGATCGGCCACCAATAGAGGATGGGCGAGTGGGTATAGACTTTCAGCTCGGTCAGCTGGTTCAGCGCATCTTGGACCTGGCCGGGTGTCGCCACCGGTGCCGGAGTAGGTTTTGCGGCTTCGGTCGGCGGTGGTGTCGGTGTTTCGGACATGCCTGGTCCCTCCATGGATCAATGGAGCTTAGCAAGGCCAACGCCCAAAACAAATCGATTTCTTGAAGCGGTCGCTCGCTTAGGTTGCGACGTCGTCCTCAGCATTTTCGAGGCGCTGTAGCTGCTGCTGTTGCAGGGCGAGAAGCGCCATGCCACGGAATAGAGGCCCGCGCTTGTCAGCCGTCTTATAGCTGAGGCGCTTATAGACCGTGATCATGCCATTGCAGATGGTCTCATCATCGGCGCGACCGCGTTTCTCAGCTTCCAAGAGACGCAGCATGTCACCAACTTCAGGCTCTGTTGAAACCAAGTTGACCATCCAGTTCAGCACTTCTTTTTGTGAAGACGCACGGCGATTGAGGGTCGTCTTTTCATCGCTCAAGAGGCTGACGATCAGCTGCAATTCGCGCTTCCGCAAAGCCGCTGGAAAGTCTTCCACTTTCTCCGGTGTCAGTCCCTCAATGGAGCGCACACAATCGGCTGGGTTTTCAGCATTCAAATGCGTATAGGTCTCGATCATCACCGCGATCATCTCTTTGATATTCTCATCGCTAGCGACGCGAGAAAGACGCAGGATTTCAGACAAGAACGTTTCGCGCATTTTCATACCGGCGACGTAGCTTGCTTCGCGCGTGGGTCGGCCGCGGCTAAACTCTTTGACCGCAATGGTGCGGAACTCATTGTACAGCGCAGGGCGGGTGTCTTTGAGCACTAAGAAGATCTCGCCATAAAGATCGCCTTCATCGGCCAGGCGCTGGACCTCAGCATCAAACATGCCCGGATCAACAGGCTCACTGCCACCACAGGCTGCCAGACCGAACACACTGACAGCGACAAAGGCCGCTTTGACGGAATTACGAATAGTCATCTTTATCCCTACGTCTCGCATTTTAGCGAGCCGCTTGCTTTACACAGTCATTGCCAGCACCATGGCAGAGTTACCTTAATATGCCGATAAAGAGGGCCTTATGTTTCGATCTATCCCGGTAATTTCCGCGCTCGCCCTGGCCAGCATTTTAGCGGCCTGTTCGAACGCTGAACCGGTCGAAATCGCTGAGACCGCCGCCTCGGCTGAACTCACGACGGCGCCGATCGAGATCACGGCAGACATGCCGACACCCGGTACCAATCTGATCGATCTCTATACCTATTTCCATATGAACCCGGAGCTCTCGTTCAAAGAGATCAAAACCTCCACGATCATGGCGAATGAGCTTGAAAGCCTGGGCTTCACCGTGACCACTCGGCTCGGCGACCAGTGGGCGAAAGACAAGTCGATGCGCGACAATGGCGTCGTCCGCGATGGCGTCGGCGGTTATGGGGTGGTTGGCGTGTTTGAGAATGGCGACGGCCCCACGGTCCTGATCCGCGCGGATATGGATGCCCTCCCCGTCGCTGAACGCACCGGTGTGGCTTATGCGTCGCAAATCGTCGACGAGACATGGACCGGCGTCACCAATGGCGTCATGCACGCCTGCGGTCACGATATTCACATGACGAGTTGGGTCGGCACGGCGCGCAACTTGATCGCGGCCAAGGACGACTGGTCAGGCACGCTGATCATGATTGCTCAGCCCGCTGAAGAGCTCGGCAATGGCGCCAAAGCGATGATCTCAGATGGCCTGTTCGAGCGCTTCCCGCTCCCAGACTACAACCTCGCGCTACATGTCTCCGCCGGACTTCCCAGCGGCACGGTTGCCTATTCCTCCGGCTATGCCCTCGCCAATGTCGATAGTGTCGACATCACCGTTAAAGGCATTGGTGGCCATGGCGCTTATCCGCATACGACAAAAGACCCGGTCATTGTCGGCGCCGCAATCGTTACCGCGGTCCAGACGCTGGTGTCGCGCAACGTCGACCCGCAAACACCGGCTGTGGTCACAGTCGGTTCGTTTCAGGCAGGGGCCAAGCACAATATCATTTCGGACGAAGCAAAATTGCTGCTCACCGTACGCTCCTATGATGACAAAACCCGCGCCATGTTGCTCGAAGGCATAGAGCGGATCGCAAAAGCCCAAGCCCTCGCCTTCGGTGCGCCGGAGCCCGAAATCTTTATCGACCCTGACTACACCCCGTCGAATTATAATGATCCAGAGCTTGCCGCGACCGCCGCTGCCGCCATCGCCTCAGCGATTGGCGAAGACAATATTAGTGAGGCACCCCCGGTCATGGGCGGCGAGGATTTTAGTCAATACAGCCGAACCGACGCCAAAATCCCGAGCCTGATCTATTGGGTCGGCGCGGTTGAGCCCGAGCGCTGGGAAGCCTCCCAGAATGCCGAGCTTGCGCTCCCCTCGCTGCATTCGCCCTTCTTTGCGCCGGACTATGAGCCAACGATTGAGACCGGCGTCGCGAGCATGACGGCCGCCGCGCTCGCTTTATTTGAGCAAGGCTAGCTACCGTGGCGACACCCCTGGTCTGAGCCATTTCAGCCACTAGGTGTATTTGCAAGACATAAAGCAAGGGAGCGCTTCATGGACGTGAGCACCGCCATCAAGCAACGCATTTCAACCCGCGGATTCTTGGACACACCGCTACCAAAAGCGGACGTGGAGCAATGGCTGAAAGATGCCCAAAGATCCCCCTCTGGCGGCAATCTCCAACCCTGGCGCGTGATCGCGGTCACCGGCGAGGAGCGCGACAAAGTCGTTCAACTGGCCGCCTCGAAACTCTCTGCGAACCCACGCGGTGAGCCGACCGATTATCCGATCTATCCCGAACACATCACGGATGCCCAAAATGCCCGCCGCTTCCGTGTCGGCGAAATGATGTATGAGAAGATCGGCATCCCGCGCGACGACAAAGCCGGCCGCATGACCTGGTTCATGCGCAACTATAATTTCTTCAACGCGCCGCTCGCCCTCTTCATCGTCATGGATGAACGCGTCGGCCACGGCCAATGGGGCCATACGGGCATGTTCATGCAGACCCTTTGCTTGCTTGCTGAAGAGCGCGGCTGGGGCACCTGTATGCAAGAATGCTGGGGCATCCTGCGGCCAAGTTTGAAAACCCATTTCGGTCTGGGCGAACATGAAATGGTCTGGTGCGGCATAGCCGTCGGCATCCCCGACAAGGAAGATCCGGTCAACGCGCTCTATACCGAGCGCGCCAGCCTTGAAGAAGTCGCAGAGTTTCGCGGCTTCTAAGGCCTAAACCTGGCCTGCGCGCCCTATTCAGCGTGAATGGGCAGCTCGAACTGATCAATGTGGCTATCTTCAGCGACCCCGAAGGCAAGCCATTCCTTGACCAATGGGTGCTCTAGGACGCGCTTCATATAGGCCATAGCCTCCGCGCTCAGAACGACGCCATAGGTTTGAAAGCGCGTCGCAATGGCCGAGAAGACAATGTCCACCGCGCCAAAGGATTGAAACATCCATCCGTCCTTTGTCGCAGACGTGCGCTCGAACAAGGCTTGCATGCGTAAAATGTCTTCGGACACAGCCGCGTCTATCATCGCCTTGCGATTTCGGCCTCTTGTGTTGACAGGCATGGCCGAGCGTAGCGCCGTCATGCCTGAATGAACTTCGCACACATATGATCGAGCAAGCGCGCGATCGGCTTCCGCCTCTGGCCAAAGACCGCCATGTCGCTCGTCTAGAAACTCGATAATGGCGAGCGTATCCCAAATCACCAAAGAGCCGGAGCGAAGCACCGGAACTAAGCCGGTTTCCCCGCCCATCCCTCTCACCAATTGCCGCGAGTCAGCGCGGTACAATGAAACCTCCGTCAACGCAAAAGGCACATCGATTAGCCGCAGCGCCAACCAAGCCCGCATCGACCATGAAGAGTAATTTTTTTCACCAATAATCAGTGTGTATGGCTCAGCCATGATATGCGCCCTCTTCGTCAAGCAGCTCATTAAACTCCAGCACATTGCCATCCGGGTCCCTGAAAAAGCAGGTGAGACGCCGCTCCCAATTCACCGGACCCTCCGTGATCGTAACCTCGTTCTGTTGCGCCCAATCCAGAAGATCTGCGAGCCTCGGCACGATGAAAGCGGCGTGCGTATAGCCCGGCCATTTCTGATCTATATCCATCAGAACATTTTTTTGCTTGGAGTAAGGTGAGCCATTGAAAATAAGGGCGATACGTACCCCATGCGCATTCACGATCTCTGCGACACGCTCATGTGAGTGCTGTTCATCCACTTCAAATCCCAGGGCCTTGTAGAAGCTCAATGCCCGCGCCCGATCCGTCACGCGAATGCCCACATGATCGTAAGACTGAATATCCATCTCTGATTGCTCCATTTGAGTCGCGGATAGATCATTCGCGCGGAGACAACCAGAGAAATGAAATTGCCAAGAAGATGAATTTATTTCACTTTAAAGCGATGGATATGCCCCGTGATGACCGCCCGCCCTCGCTCCGCGCGCTCGCCGCATTTGACGCAGCCGCTCGCTTAGGCAGCTTCGCCGACGCGGCTGCTGAGCTCAATTTAACCCCAAGCGCGATCAGTCATAGCATTCGCAGTCTTGAGCTCGATTTGGGCTTCGATTTGTTCACCCGCTCAGGACGCGGGATCGCCCTAACACCAGATGGACAAGTCTTTGCGACCAAGGCTCGCCTTGGCCTTAGCTTCATCGCGGAGGCGTTTGGCAAAGCGGCGATTGGCGCAAAACCGACGCTGCATATTTCAACACTGCAATCGATTGCATCGCATTTGCTCTTCCCCGCTTTGGAGGCGTTCCGAGCCACCGTGCCTGAACTGGCATTTGAGCTCACCCTGACGGAGCAACTTGATCCTCTGACGCAAGATCGCGTCGACTTAGCCATTCGATTTGGTCCAGGCGAATGGCCGAACGCTTCAGCTGAACGCCTTGCGGATGAAACGCTGATTGCCGTCTGTGCCCCAAGTTTATGGAACAGTGTGGATGAACACACCAAAGACTTAAGCCGGCTCCCGCTGATCGAGCACTCCACCAGCGCTTGGCGGTTATGGGCACAAGACACCGACCTCACGCTTGATCTCTCTAATATCAAACTGCGCCTGGATGATGCTGGAGCGACGATCGACGCTGCGTGCGCAGGACTGGGCGCGGCAGTGGTTCGAAAGCGCTTAGCGCAAAGTGCCCTTCAGCAGGGAAAGCTTGTGCATTTGTCCACGACAGAACGGCGCGCAGAGTATTCCTATTACGCCGTGTGGCGCAAAGGCACGGCGCTGACGCCATCTGCCAAACGATTTATCGATTGGTTCGGCCAACATTTGCAGCACGGATGAGCCTCCCGCACGCAGAACCCTAGTCCGACCTTGCTTCGACCCTATTGATGCCACAGAGCGGCGGGAAGATCTCTATATGGAGATTGATCGCCGCTCTTGCTTAACGGGCCTGTTTGGCCTGCCGCTCTTGCCGAGCATTGCCTCGCGCCAAGAGACCAAAGCGGCCAGTCTCATCGTTCATGCGCGGCAACAGATTGGCGTCACCACGCTGTATGATGCCGCTTATGTGGCGCTCGACTATCCGGGCGGCGACGTGCCGGAGGATCGCGGCGTCTGCATCGATGTCATCATCCGCGCTTATCGCCAGGCTTTTGACTTCGATTTCCAACAGCATGTGCATGAAGACATGGCGGCGAATTTCGACGCCTATCCCGACCGTTGGGGGCTCACACGCACCGACCGCAATATTGATCACCGCCGCGTTCCAAATGTCGAGACATGGCTGAAACGCCAAGGCCATGAATTGCCCACCTCAGATTGGCAGCCGGGCGACCTCCTGACGTGCCGGGTTGGCGGCACGCTGCCGCATATTGGCATTCTCTCCAGCCAGAAGGATCGCAGTGGGCGCTGGAAGGCGATCCACAATATCGGCCTCGGCACGCTCGAAGACAGCCGCATCTGGGCGTATGGACAGAAAAGGCGGTTTCGCTTTTTGCCCAGCTGATCAGCGATGACATTGCGGGGAATCCTTATTAAGGCTCGTCGCATGAAAATCGCGACTTGGAACGTAAACTCCGTCAAAGCCCGCCTCCCCACTGTGTTGGAGGTGCTCAAAGCCATCGATTGCGATGTGATCTGCTTGCAAGAGATCAAATGCGAGACCGATGCCTTCCCCTATATGGAGATCGAAGAGCTCGGCTATAATGTCGAAGCGCATGGGCAGAAGAGCTATAATGGCGTCGCCCTGCTCTCTCGCTTCCCGGTCGAGGATGTCGTGCGCGGCCTGCCTGGAAATGAAGACGATGATCAAGCTCGCTATATCGAAGCGCTGATCCTGTCCGACAATCCTGTCCGCGTGGGCGGGCTTTACCTGCCGAATGGCAACCCGGCTCCCGGACCAAAGTACGATTATAAGCTGGACTGGATGGGGCACCTCAAAACCCATGCGGAAAATCTGATGCAGGCCGAAGAGCCGCTTATCCTATGCGGCGACTATAATATCATCCCGCGTGCGGAAGATTGCTGGGACGAGACGGTCTGGTCAGATGACGCGCTCGCGCTACCGCAGAGTCGCGCCGCGTTTCGACGCCTCAAACATCTCGGCCTGACCGAAGCGTTCGAGGCGGCCGACAATCGCGGCCATGAATATACGTTCTGGGACTATCAAGGCGGGGCCTGGCAGAAAGACCATGGCATTCGCATCGACCATCACTTGCTCAGTCCGCAAGCGGCAGATCGATTAGAAAGTGTGGAGATATATCGGAAAGCCCGCGGCCTTGAAAAACCGTCGGACCATGTTCCGGTGATCGTGACTCTGGCCGACTAGATTTAGTCTTTCACGCAGCGCTGATTGTAATCCGCCACTTCATCATTGAGCGCCAATACGAGAGTCTGCAGCGACGATTCTTTTTCAAAAAGATCAGCCTTCAGCCCTTCATAGACGGCTTTGGCTTCATCAGCCGTGGCCGCGTGTCCAGCGCTGGCGAGGCGGTGGATCTCAACATCTTCCCAAGCATCTCCTGCTGCTTCGACCTCATCGACAAGGGCGAGACGCGCATCAGCAATCTCTTGAGCTTCCATTTGCCGGTCCTGCAAGGCCGCGGCTTGTTCTGCGCAAGACAAAGCGCTCGCGGTCGGCGCTGCAATAACGAAGAGAGCGGCAAGAGCGCTCAGGGAGGAAATCATTGGTTTCATTCTGTTTTCTCTAGTCAGTGAGACCTGAAGCCTTCCTGAACATAGACGCCCAGATCTAGTCCAAACTATGACAAGTGGCCCGAAGACGCTGCACTTAAGAGTTGTCGCGCTCGGCGCGCTTGACCTCGCCTGGGTCTGCAAAACAATCGATCACATTGAAGATGGCGGCAAAATCGTCGAGCAACTCACGAACGCGGTCCGGATTATCGAGCGGCGTAAACATGCTGCCGGGCTCAAACAAGTCGCCGCCTTCGAGCGCGATCATCAGCTCATTGTTCTGAAAGGCGCAGCGCAATTTGCCGCCGCGAAAGACTTTTTCGAGATCGATCAGGCGCTGCATCAGGTCGGGAGTCAGCAAAAAGCGCGCTTCGACTTGATCGGTGCCAAATACCTCAAACGCGTCTTCGAACTTATTGGATTCAAGCTTCACCCGCTCCATCCCGCGTCGCCCGATGAAGCGATTGAGGAAGCCCGCATCGCGCAAGACCAGCGTCTTGCCCTGAAAGCTCTTGTGGAATTGAAAGCGCAGACACTGACCGCGAAACACGGTCACCCAGCGCGTCCGGGTCCGCCCTTTTGAGTCGGTGCTGCGGCGGCGCTGCTTAAGATCCGCTTCGAAAAATTCGAAGGCGACGCCGCTGCGTTCACCGGTGAGGCGATCTTCAAAGCGGGAGCGATCCCAATTGGGAACCAAGCCCGCTTGGCGGAGATCGACGATGCTTTGCTGTGAGCCCGGATCGGGATCAAACACCATGTCAAAGCGTTCGACGACGGGATCGACAATCATCTT
>JBCBDI010000057.1:0-12841 GCA_038529885.1 Pseudomonadota bacterium | reverse complement strand
ATACTGGCCTGGCGCAGATCCGAGCTTGCGGTCTTTTGGAGCGACGGCATCAATTTTGTCGCCTGAGAGCGGGCGCAGCCATTCCCACCAGCTCGGCCACCAAGAGCCTGGCAATTCTTCAGCGCCGGTCAGCCATTGGCCCGGCGTGCCCGGCACGTCTTCATTGACCCAATGCTGATACTTATTCGCGTCGGGATGATTGATCACGCCAGCAATGTGGCCTGACCCCGCAAGCGTGAACCGGACCGGTCCTCCAAAATTCTGCGCGCCCTTATAGATCGAGTGCCAAGGGCAGATATGGTCAGACCGCCCTGCCTGCACGAAGACTGGGATCTTAATGTCGGACATGGAGACCGGCTCACCAAACACTTTCAGCTTATCCTGTGACAGCGCGTTCTTATTGTAGAACTGCGTCAGATAATGTTTGTGCGTCGGCCCGGGGATATTGGTCTGGTCAGCGTTCCAATAGAGCAGGTCGAACGGGCGAGGCTGTTTGCCCATCATGTAATTATCGACCACATAGCGCCAGACAAGATCCCCAGGGCGCAGCCAATTGAAGGTCTCGCCCATCATCTCGCCGGGCATGATGCCATCATGCTCTTCGATGACTTTATCGATTTGGTCGAGGCCGCCGTCTTCGGTGAAAATTTTCAATTCGCCAGCCAGCTCGAAATCAGATTGCGAGGCAAAATAGGTGGCGGACGCGATCCGCTTGTCGCCAACCTTGCCCATATGCGCGAGCGCGCTGGAAAGAAGCGTGCCGCCAATGCAATAGCCGACTGAATTGACCTTTTTGACCTTGGCTTCCTTGGTGACGGCATCGACAGCGGCCAGGATGCCATGCTCGATATAATCGTCCCAGGTGAAGTCTTTGATCTCATCATCGGCGGAGCGCCAGGACACGACGAACGTGTTCACGCGCTTCGACAGCAGCCACCGGATCATCGAGTTTTCTGGCTGCAGATCGAGAATGTAAAACTTGTTGATCCAAGGCGGGAAGACCAGCAGCGGACGTTCGCGCATCTTCTTCCGCGATGGATTATAGTGGATGATCTCGATCAGCTTGTTGCGGAAGATGACTTTGCCTTTTGCGGTGGCGACATTCTTCCCAATCTCAAAAGCTTCTTCATCCGTTTGCGAGATCGCGAGGCGTCCTTCGCCGCGCTTGAGATCGCCGCGCGCATTGCGCAATCCATCAAGCACGCTCTGGCCATTGGTTTCGATCATCGCGCGCAAGGCAGCCGGATTTGTCGCCATCAAATTGGTCGGCGACATGGCATCGATGAATTGGCTCATATAATAGCGCGCTTTCACCGTGGTCGCATCGTCGAGATCTTCCGCCGCTGAATCGACTAAGCCTTGCAACCATTCTGCGTTGAGCATCCAAGCCCGGCGCATGAAGTTGAAGGCGGGGTTGGCTTCCCATTCAGGATCCGAAAAGCGTCGGTCTCTCGGCAGAGGGCTGCCACTCGCCATGGCTTGGAAGAGGTTCATCCAGCCTTGAAAGAGGGTCATCATGGCGTGGCCCGACTTTTCCGGGTTCCGCATAAGCGCGGCGCCGATCTGCAATTGCGCTTCAAGACCGCCATGAGGATCGGCCTGACCCGGGGCGGGCGGACGAAAATCCATGCCGTTCAGCGAGTCAGATAAAAGGCCTTGTGCCTCTTGAATGGCTTGCATGAGATTTGCCGCCATAAGCTGCAAAGACTCAGAATTTGCATCCGAAAACGGATTTGGGAGCGTACTCGCCCCAAAATTATCAAAGTTTCTACCTTTGGTCATCAGACCGACACTCGCTATTCTATGCGAACCTATATAAGACTAAACAGCTTTGGGATTTATGAGTCCAGCGAGGGAAATTGTTTATGCGCATAGCCTTTTTCGTAACGATTGCCGCTTTAGCGGGCTGTTCGAGCTCTTTAGACAGAGTTCGGGACATGCGCGCGCAGGCGCCTGATTGGTACGAAGCGCGCAAAACAGAGTTCCGGGGAGAGGGCTATCCGAGCATTTTTTCGGTGCCTCAAAAGTCTGACACATATAACCCGGTCCGCAAGCTAGAGCTGTCCGAACAAGAGACTCTGGCCGCACTCGAGCTGTTCAATAGTGATCCGCGTGCCGAGCTCCCGCAAGAGACCGGCGAAGAGATTATGGCCTGGGCAATAGATGTACGGCGAGCGGTGGAGGGGCGGTTGCCCGCCCCCGACTTCATGACCGACGCCGAGGTGGAAGAGATCAAAGCACGCTTCAATGTGCCGCGCGCCCGCCTCTAGACCCAGAGTTTTTAAAATATGGAGATCCGCAAGATGAGCGGAGAGTTTCACAAAATCCGGCGCTTGCCGCCTTACGTCTTTGAACAAGTCAATCGCCGCAAAGCTGAGCTGCGTGCGGGCGGGGCCGATATTATCGATCTTGGCATGGGCAATCCCGACATGCCCGCGCCGCCGCATGTGATTGCGAAACTGGCTGAAACGGCGGCGAAACCGAATGTCCACGGCTATTCCGCTTCGCGCGGCATACCCGGCCTGCGCCGCGCTTTGGTTGACTATTATGATCGCCGGTTCGATGTGAAGCTCGACAAGAACCGTGAGGTGATTGTGACGCTGGGCTCGAAAGAAGGCTTTGCCAATTTGGCGCAAGCGATCACCGCCCCCGGTGACGTTATCCTGGCGCCCGACCCGTCTTATCCGTTGCACCATTTCGGGTTCATCATGGCCGGCGCGTCTATTCGCGCGATCCCGGCCCCGACGCCGGAAGCCTATCTGTCAGGCATCAGCAAGGCGATCCGTTATTCCGTGCCACCGCCAACGGCCATGGTGCTCTGCTATCCGTCCAATCCGACGGCGGATGTGTGCGATCTTGAATTCTACAAAGACGCGGTCGCGCTGGCGAAGAAGCATGACCTCTATATCCTATCCGATCTGGCCTATAACGAGATCTATTTCGAGGAGCCAACGCCCTCGATCCTGCAGGTCAATGGCGCCAAGGATATTGCGGTTGAGACCACGACCATGTCCAAGACCTATTCCATGGCCGGTTGGCGGATCGGGTTTGCGGCCGGCAATGAACGCCTGATTGGCGCGCTGGCGCGGGTCAAATCCTATCTCGACTATGGCGCCTTCACGCCGATCCAAGTTGCCGCTTGCGCAGCGCTCGACGGGCCGCAAGATTGCGTCGATGAGTTCCGGGCGACTTACAAGTCTCGCCGGGATGTGCTGATCGAGAGTTTTGGACGTGCGGGCTGGAACATTCCCTCGCCTGAGGCATCCATGTTTGCGTGGGCTGAAATTCCGCCTCAGTGCGGCGATATGCGGAGCCTAGAGTTTGCGCTGAAGCTGATGAATGAAGCGGAAGTCGCGGTTGCTCCGGGCGCGGGCTTTGGCGAGCATGGTGACCGACATGTGCGCATCGCTCTGGTGGAAAACGAGCAGCGCATCCGCCAAGCCGCCAGAAACATCAAACGGTTCCTTGCCAAACTCGAAGAGGAGGGGCAAAGCGAGCCCCTGCAAAGGACAGGATCTTGAAAACAGTCAAATTAGGGATTGCAGGGCTCGGCCATGTCGGCTGCGGCCTGATCGAATTGGTGGAACGCCAAGCGGATTTGCGGCTGCCAGGAAAGCTCGAAATCGTCGGCGTCTCGGCGCGCAGCAAAAGCCGTAACCGGCCCGTCGATATTTCCGGATATCGCTGGTTCGATGATGCGGCCACCTTGGCTGAAGATCCGGAAGTCGACGTCTTCGTGGAACTCATGGGCGGTTCAGACGGGCCAGCCAAATTTGCGGTCGAGGAAGCCTTAAAGGCTGGCAAGCAAGTGGTGACAGCCAACAAAGCGCTCATCGCCATGCATGGCCAAGCCTTAGAGGGGCTCGCGCAAGAGAATGATGTGGACCTGATGTTCGAAGCGGCCGTCGCGGGCGGCGTGCCGGTTGTCCGTGTCTTGCGGGACTCGCTCTCCGGTGTCGCCATTCAGCGGGTCTCCGGCATTCTCAATGGCACGTGTAACTATCTGACGACGCAAATGCTTGAGACCGGGCGGTCCTATGATGAAGTGCTCGAAGAAGCGCAGCGTCTCGGCTATGCCGAAGCGGACCCAACGCTCGACGTGTCGGGCATGGACGCCGCACATAAAGCTGCCATTCTTGCCTCAATAGCGTTCACGGCCGATCTCGATTTCGATAAAGTCTCGGTCAAAGGTGTCGATACGGTCGAGCTGATCGACTTGAACCTAGCCGACCGGTTGGGGCTTCGGATCAAACTCATTGCCGAGGGTATTCTGACCGATGCTGGCGTCGTTTGCCGCGTAGCACCGCTCGCCATGCCGGTCGATCACCCACTGGCCCGCGTGAACGGCGCGCTCAATACCGTGCGGGTCGAAGGTGAACCATTGGGCGCGGTAACGCTGACGGGGCCGGGGGCCGGAGCCGGACCGACAGCGAGCGCTGTGATGGGCGATATTTCTAAGCTTTTCTCACCCACCGCGCGCAGTCCTTTTGGGCGGGCAAAGCATCACCAGGCCCGCAGTTTTGTTGCGGCTGAGGCGGATGAGCGTTCGGCATTTTTCTTGCGTGTAAGACTGGCGGATAGACCCGGCGCATTGGCAAGTTTGACTGAAGCTTTGGCCACGCATGGTGTGTCCGTCGACAAATTGCTCCAGGAGTCAGCTGATGACAGCGATGTCTCGCCTGTTGCTATTGTCACACATGTGTGTTCTCGCGGGGATATCGATGCCGCGTGCGCCCGGGTCTCGGATTTAGAGGCCAGTGTGGGGGCATTGCAGGTCATTCCGATCGACGCGGCAGATTGAGTTTTGAGCCGGGCCAAAAGAGGTCTGGGGGAGAGAAAAATTGAGTGAGAGCGTTCTGATTCCGCACCTTGCGGATGCGATGGTTCGAGTAACTGAAAAAGCTGCGATTGCTGCTGAGACACTGGCAGGTCGCGGAGATGAAAAGGCCGCTGATGCCGCCGCTGTTGACGCGATGCGCACGGCCTTCAACCAAGTCGATTTTAAAGGCCGCGTCGTCATCGGCGAAGGCGAGCGTGACGAAGCGCCAATGCTATATATTGGCGAAGAAGTCGGCACAGGAACGGGCCCGGAAATCGATATTGCCCTCGATCCGCTCGAAGGCACCACCCTGACAGCGAAAGCGATGTCAAATGCGCTGGCTGTTTTGGCGATCGCCCCACGCGGCGGCCTGCTATTTGCGCCAGATACGTATATGGACAAGATCGCAATCGGCCCGGGTTATGAAACAGGCGTCATCGATCTCGACGCGACGCCTGCGGAGAACATCTCTGCGATGGCAAAAGCCAAAGGCGTCGAAGTCTCGGCCATGACTGCCTGTGTTCTAGACAGACCGCGGCATGCCGAAATCATTGAAAGCCTTCGCGGCGTAGGCGCCCGCGTTCATCTGATTTCAGATGGCGACGTTGCTGGTGTGATCAACACCACCAATCCGAGTACCGGCATTGATCTTTATGTTGGATCAGGCGGCGCGCCAGAGGGCGTTCTTGCGGCTGCGGCTCTGAAATGCGTCGGCGGGCAAATGCAAGGTCGCTTGGTGTTCCGCAACGATGACGAGCGTCGCCGGGCGGATCGCACGGGCATCACTGACTATGATAAGAAGTATGACCTTCACGAGCTCGCTTCAGGCGAGACCGTCTTCTGCGCGACTGGGGTTACCAAAGGCGGACTCGTCGATGGTGTGGTCCGCCGCAATGGCCGCATTGAGACCGATACTTTGGTCATGAGCAGTGCAGATGGCATGGTTCGTAAAATAAAAAGCTGGCATCGCGTGTAGCCTCTTGTCCACTCGTCTAGATTGAGGCGGGAAGACAAATTGCTCGGGATCTCTATTAGGGAGACCTGACGGCTCGGGCAGGGAGGCTGGCTTTTGGAACGCGGGCAAACCCCCATCGCCTTGTCGCAAAATGCGCGCTTGCGATATGCGATCCTGTTCGCGGGATCGTTTGCGCAGGGCTTTCCAATTGGTTTGTTCTTTTACGCCATTCCAATTTGGTTGGCTTCAAACCAAGTTTCGGCGACGTCAATTGGCCTGTTCGTAAGTGCAGCAACGCTGCCATGGACGTTTAAGTTCTTTTCCGGCTTCTTGATGGACCGGTTCACGTTTTTACCGATGGGGAGACGCCGGATCTGGTTGATCGGGTCGCAGATGAGCATCGTCGTTGCGCTCATCGCCGCCGCGCTCCTGTCGCCGACCACTGGGCAGGTGGTTTCGCTGGCTGCCATCGCCTTCTCGGTGAACACGCTTTGCTCGTTTCAAGATACAGCGATTAACGGTCTAGCCGTCGACATTGTACCGGATGAGGAGCGCGCTCAAGCGAATGGATTTCTGTTGGCCGGTGAAGCCGTAGGGACGGCCGTGGGCACGATCCTCAGCGGTCTGTTGATCGCGAGCTTTGGAATTGCATCCGCTTTTATTGGCATGGCTATTTTCGTCGCCATCGTGCTCTCTTTTATTGTCGCTGTTCGCGAGCGGCCCGGCGAGCGCTTATTGCCATGGAGCGAAGGTGACACGTGGGATCAAAACGCATCGCAGCAGGCGGAGCGGTGGACGCATCTTCTCGCCCGCGTTTGGCGCGTCATGTCCGAGCGCAATAGCGTTCTTCTAGCTCTGGCCTTAGGACTCTATGGCGTGACGGTTGGCCTTTACATGGTCATTGCGCCGATCATCGCGACGAATTTTGCCGGCTGGACGGATGAAGGGTTTGCCACCCTCAACGGTGTTGCGGGTCTCAGCGCGGGTTTGGCTGGAATGCTGATTTTTGGAGCCATCGTTCAGCGCATAGGAGCCCGTTTGGGACGGACGCTGGGAATGGCTTTCTTTACCATGGCGGGCCTGGTTTTGCTCGCCACCTCTTCGATTTGGAAGGCGGAATATGTCTTCATTGGAGTGATATTCTTGGTCTTTCTGAGCGACGCCCTGATGCGCGTCGGGGCCTATGTGACGGCGATGCGTCTTTGCGATTCGACCGGCGCCGCGACGCAATTTGCGCTATTTTTAGCCTGTGCAAATAGCGGCGTTATCCTATCCGGTATCGCCGTTGGCGTGCTGGACTCTCTCGGCGGGCAAACGCTCGTCCTGGCATCGGCTTCGGCGGCGGGCGCGATCGCGACGGTCATCTTTTGGGTGATCAAACTCAGTCCGGCCAGAACTCATGATGAGATCGCGCTGCTGGATGAGCGCATCAGTGAATCGGCTTAAGGGGCGAGCTGTGCCGCAGACGATGCGTCTGCCATCTTGTTGCGCCGATCACCGGAACGCTTGTAAAATCCCCTCATGAGCGAACCTTCCTTATCGATTCGGGACTCTTATGGCGGCCGGTATTGGACTCTACAGGCGCCAGATGAGGGCGCTGTGCGGGCATTGACCCCGCAATTGGGGGGCAATGATTTACTCGCAAGACTGCTCGCGCCGCGCGGGCTCGCATCTGAAGATGTCGACGGTTTTCTCAACCCGACCCTTCGCGCTTTGTTTCCAGACCCCGCCAGTTTCCAGGATATGATGAAAGCCGCCGGTCTGACACTCGACGCGATCCTGGCCGGCAAAAAAGTCACCGTTTTTGCCGATTATGATGTTGATGGGGGGACGAGCTCCGCCATCCTGGCCCGCTATTTTCGAGCTTGGGGGCAAGAGATCGGGCTCTATGTCCCAGATCGCCTGACCGAAGGCTATGGCCCGAGCCCGGACGCGTTTCGCCATTTGAAAGAACAAGGCGCTGATCTTGTCATCACAGTCGATTGCGGGGCGGCAGCGATTGCAGCGCTCGCCGAAGCGGTGGCGATCGACCTTCCTGTGATCGTTATCGACCATCACTTGATGGGCGCTGAACCGCCGGAATGTGCGGCGCTGGTCAATCCCAACCGGGCCGATGATGCAAGCGGGCAAGGACACCTCGCGGCGGCGGGTGTGGTCTATGTATTTGTCGCAGCGCTCAACAAATTGGCCCGGGAGCGCGGGGTCGCGCCGCCGAGTGGGTTGCCGGATATTTTGCATTGGCTCGACCTCTGCGCACTCGGCACGCTGTGCGATATGTCGCCTCTGCGCGGAGCCAATCGGGCCTTTGTGAAACAGGGTTTGAAAATCTTAGAACGGGGCCAAAACCCAGGTTTGCGGGCGCTGGCTGATATTGCCGGGATTGGCACGATTGAGAGCGTCTATCACGCGACTTTCGTCCTCGGCCCGCGTCTCAATGCAGGCGGGCGCGTCGGTGACCCATGGCTCGCGGCAAAGCTTCTTGCCACCGATGATCGCGCCGAGGCCATCGCGCTCGCCGAGCGCTTGCACGCCCATAATGATGAGCGCAAAGCCGTCGAGAGTGCGATCTTAGAGCAAGCCTCCGTCGAAGCGCAAAAACAGATTGAGGCCAATCCGGACACCGGCATCCTGATTGCTGCGGGCGAAGGCTGGCATCCGGGTGTGATCGGGATTGTGGCCGGTCGCCTGAAGGATCGGTTTCACTTGCCGAGCATTGTCATTGGATGGGGCCAAGGCCTTGGTCCTGTGGCGAAAGGGTCGGCGCGTTCTGTGCGCGGCGTGAACATTGGCGACGCCATCTCTGCCGCCGCAAAAGAAGGCGTCATCCTATCAGGCGGCGGGCACGCCATGGCGGGCGGCTTGAGCTTAGAGCCGGACCAATTACCAGGCCTGAAAGACTGGATGCAGGCCCATATGTCCGAGTTTCGCGAAGAGCGCGCCGCCGCAAAGGAACTCGCGATTGACGCTTTGCTGGCGCCGTCTCAGGTGACGCCGGAGACGTTTGATCTCATCCAAACCATCGGTCCTTTCGGGCAAGGCGCGCCGGAACCGGTCTTTGGACTGAGGGACGTTGAAATCACCCATACGCGGCCGATTGGGGAGAACCATTTAAAGCTCACCGTTGAGGATGCGGGTGCGCGGGTTGAAGCCTTGGTTTGGCGCTGCCTCGGTACGCCGCTTGGCGATGCGCTCTTACAACGTGGTCGGGTCCATCTTGCCGGACGTTTGAAAGACAATGTCTGGAATGGCCGGCGGACGGCGCAGATTGATGTGATCGACGCGGCGGCCGCTTAGCTAGTCGAGGACTGCCACTGTGGTGTCGGACTGAAAGCCGTTAAAGTCGCTCGCAAGCGCTTGGCCATAAGCGCCGAGGTGACAGACCTCGATCCAATCGCCCTCACGTGTATCAGCGGGTAGCTCAAACGGACCCGCCATCGTGTCCAAGCTATCGCAGGTGGGACCGAAGAAGCGAAACGCTTCTGTCGCGTCGCTGGCCTCGCCTTTGCGATGTAGCTTCACCGGATATTTCCACGCGCATTGGGCAGCATCGAAAAGCGAGCCGTAGGAGCCTTCATTGAGATAGAGGTCTTGGCCCTTGCGGAGCTCAACTCGGGTGAGGGTCGACCCGCCTTCACCGCAAAGGGCGCGGCCGGGTTCGCCAATGATTTCAAGGTCGCCAAAGCCGAATATGTCCAATCCCTTTTGGATGCGCGCGAAATAGTCCTGCATCGGCGGCGGCGTCATGCCCGGATAGGCGACCGGGAAACCGCCGCCGCAGTCGAGGCTATCAATTTCAACACCCGCCGTCTCGAGCAGGCCATGCACGTAAGCGAGCGCCTTGATATAGTCAGCCGGGTCCATGCATTGGCTGCCCACATGGAAACAGACGCCAAGCTTTGCCGATACTGGACGCGCCGCGCGCAGCAGGTCCACGGCCTCGTCAAACTCAGCGCCATATTTTCCTTCAAGCGGCATATTGGCAGACCCGCCTGCAGGAAGCGCTAAACGCAAGTGGAGGTGAAGGTCGCTCGCATCATTGGTCTCGACCAGAATTTTGCCAAGCTCTGCAGCGCAATCGAAGGCAAAATGGCGCACGCCATTCTGAAAAGCATGCTGGATCGTCCGGCGCGATTTGACCGGGTGCATGAGATAAAGCTCAGCGTCCGGACAAGTGGTGCGCACCAAGTCGATCTCGCGGATCGAGGCGACATCAAACCCGCGCATGCCGCTCGCCCATAGGATTTTCAAAACAGCCGGATGTGGGTTGGCTTTGACCGCGTACAGCACGCGCCCTGGAAACGCATTGAGGAACTGCTCAGCCGCTGCTTGAATGCGGCGCGGATACAGCACGTAAATCGCATCATCGCCGTCATAAGCCTCAATCGCATCAGCAATTGAGTTGAACGCAGGCAGACCGAAGGGACGGTCAAAGTCTGGAAGGGTGGTCGGTTGCGCGAGGCGAGATATGTGGCGGTTATACATGATTGGCGGTTTCCGAGATTGGGCCATGAAGGCCCAGACGATTCAGGGGCGGACACGGCAAAGAGGCGTGTCGGGCTCAGTCGGAATTTGGCGGGCAAGCGGCCCGCTACAGCCTGATAAGTTCAACCGAGGCCGCCATATAATCAGCGTCCTTGGCAAAGGTCCTGTGCACAGTGGTGTCGTCAAACGCAACATCGATGCGCTTGATCAGGGGAGCAGGAATCGGTGGGCAGGTGCCCGTCAGGGGATGAGTCATCCAAGTATCCTCGCAAAGCAAAACCGGAATCCTTCCGGCGTTGAAAGAGAAGACAGTTGGGCTCCCCCGTACTGACAGCTTGGAAAAGCTCGTCGTGGTTCGCTTACTTGTCAGCGGCGCACATATGATTTCCACAGCCCGGGGTCAAGAATTTTTGTGAGCGTGTGGGGGGACTTGGAGGCCAGGTGGCTGAGGCCAAGTCTGCTTGCGGCGTCGGGGGAGCGATCAACATGATTTGTCATCCCGGAAAGTGCGCAGCACTTATTCGGGACCCAGCTCATCTGGATCCCGGCTCTCTGCTTCGCTGCGGCCGGGATGACAATCCGAATTTACTGCTCGCGAGATAAGGCCCGAGATGGGCCCTCAGACAGCCTTTGACTGTCGAGCGGGACGCGTGCGGAGTGCTAGCCTCATTCTGAGCGAAGCTTGCCCTCGGCATGATCTGGGGTCGAAGGACGAGGCGGGCGGGTGTGCGAATCTCCTCCACCGCTCATCCCGGGCTTGACCCGGGATCTGGTGCCGCGAGTCCCGTCCAAGATTGCCGGAGATCCCGGCCTGCGCCGGGATGAACGGAGATTGAGAATGTTTGTTTGTGTTTCCTCATGATCTTAAGAGAGTAATTGCTCTCACGATCCCCGTGGGCCGACGATGCCAGCGAACGCTGGTATCCAGGGACCAAACTTCCCGCCGGTCTTGGAAATGCATATTGGTCCATAGACCCCAGCCTTCGCTGGCGTCTGCGGATGGTGGGAGTTAGGACAAGTCGCGGGAGATCCCGGCTTTCGCCGGGATAAGCGGAGATCAGTAAGGTCTATCGCGATCTGGCGTTTAGCGAGACCACCAGCCGCGTTTTTTCTTCTTCGGGGCGCTCGTTTCGAGGACGGGCTCCGTTGTGATCGGCTGAGACGCCTCTGCCGCCATTGCGGGCTCGGGTTCTGGTTCAGGCTCAGCTTCAAGTGCGGGCTCTGGCTCTGGCGCAGGTTCAGGGTCAAGCGCTTGGATCATGGGCTCTTCGACAGGGGCCGGGTCTGGCTCGGCTTCCGGAACAATCTCTGCTTCTGCAGGGGCTTCGCCCTCAGGGTCTGCTGACGCTTCTGCTGTCTCTGCCTCTGGCGTCTCAGATCCGCGGCGGCGGCGACGGCGGCGACGGCGACGCTTTTTGCCTTCTTTCGGCTCTTCGTCGGCATTGGCTTCGGCAGATGGCGTTTCAGATGCTTCTTCCGGTGCATCTGCCGTCCGCGCTTCAGGCATGGCGACGGGTTTTGCGGCCAGGCCGCCTTCGGTGGCCGACGGAAGCTCATCAGGTTCATCGCCGAGCAGGTTCGAGATCGAAAGCGCTAAGCCATCAAGCAGCGCGCCACCATCGGATGGCGGTGCGCCTGGATCCATGGCCTCGCCATCTTTGCGACGACGGCGTCCACCGCGGCGACCTCGGCGACGGCGCTTGCGACGACCACCGCTCTCTTCGCCATCTTCCTCAGACGCGGAGGTTTCATTGTCCTCTTCGTCCTCGTCCTCTTCGGCGTCTGGTAGGAGATGATCATCCTCATCGCCTTCTAGGAATTCGGCGCGGTTAAACTTCTTGCGTCGGCGGCGTCCGCTGGAGGATTTCTCAGCGTCGATCTCAAAGTCGCCCGGGATCATAGACCCCGATGATTTGATCGCGATTGTGTAGCCGGCATCATCTTCAATGGCCGACAAGAGATCGCGTTTCGAGTTGAGCAGATAGAGCGCAACATCGGTCGGCGCGGTGACCGACATGCCGCGCAAACCGCCACCGGCGGCGCGGGCTTCAATGGCGCGGAGCAATTGTAGAGCTGCCGACGAGATTGAGCGGCGACGACCGGTGCCGTCACACGCGTCGCATTTTTCGGAGGTCACCTGGAGAACGCCTGCGCGGCGACGCTGGCGTGAGATTTCCATTAGACCAAATTGCGAGATGCGATTGTTTTGGACGCGGGCTCGATCAAGCTTCAGCGCCTCTTTCATCTTCTTTTCGACGGCGCGATTGTTCTTATTCTCGTCCATGTCGATGAAGTCGATGACGACGAGACCGGCAAGGTCGCGCAAGCGCATCTGACGACACGCTTCTTCGGCGGCTTCCAGATTGGTGTGCAGCGCGGTTTGCTCGATATTGCGTTCGCGGGTCGATTTGCCTGAGTTCACATCGATCGCGACCAAGGCTTCAGTCTGGTTGATGACGAGATAGCCGCCCGACTTCATTTGGACGGTGGGTGAGAAGATCGAGTCGAGCTGATCTTCGACGCCTTCTTTGACGAAGAGCGGCGCCGGGGCAGTCCAGCGCTTCACCTTCTTGGCCTGCGTCGGC
>JBCBDI010000056.1:0-12991 GCA_038529885.1 Pseudomonadota bacterium | reverse complement strand
ATCAGATGATAGCGTCCCACGGCGCTGCAGATTAGTCAGAGCCCAATGATTCGCAATCTAGAACCCGCGGCTCCATCTACACAACCGACGGCCAATTGGTGGCGAGCGTCGCGCAAGAAGGCCTTATGCGACCGGTAAAGCCGAAATAGAGCCGCAGGTTCTAGATTGCGAATCATTGGGCTCTGACTAATCTGCAGCGCCGTGGGACGCTATCATCTGATCAGATTGTTTACGCTATGTGCGCTTTGGAGTGCGACCTCGGCTGCGCCAGCTTGGGCGTGGGATTGTCTCAACGCCCATCGCAACCTCGTGACGGTAACCGCGGGCAGCTCGGGCCACAGTGACGAAACGCGGATCGATTTAAACGCATCGGACTTTCCCGCTGACTATGTCTTCACAGCCGACGGGGCCGATGTGAGGGTGGTGCTCGCGAGCGATGACACAACACCCGTCGATCACATTGTCACCGGCTGGGATTCAGTCGCTCGAACGGGAACAATCTATATCAAACTCCCATCCCAAGCGCCGCTCTCATCAACTGGGGTCTATGTCTATTATGGCGATAGCAGTTTGAGCTCGCTCGGCGATGTCGATGCTGTGTTTCCGACCACAGGTCTGCGTCTCCGGTCGCGTGTTAGCACGGCAGACCCGATCGATGCGGCGAGCGCGCGATCAGCCTTCGCCGCCGCCACTACTGACGTCTACGATGATGTGCGCTCATCGATCACCGGCCTGAACAATCGCGCCCTTGGCGGATCGAACGGAAATTATGGCTGGTGCATCAGCGCTATGGTCGAGGTGACACCGGCGACGGCCGGTGTTTGGGGCTTCCGGTATGGCGCAGATTTCGGGCATGGCGGGCACTTATATGTCCGCGAGACTGAGCTGGAACAGCAATGGAATGATGACCTTTGGTGGGCGGGCAATTTCGCCAATACGGGCGAGACCCTGGAGGGCACAATCACCCTTGCGCCAGGGTGGCATCGCTATGAAGCTCTCGGTTTTGAGGGCTGCTGCGATGGTCCTGTAGGCTGGCAAGCCCAAGCGCCTGGCGGTCCATGGCAAGACCTGTCTACGGCGAACTTTTCGATGCGGGCGACCCGATGTGTGGTGACGACAGTCAGTGTGAGCACGGCCGCGCCGCAGTCTTGCTCCGTCGTCCCGCGCGCCAATAAGCAAGTGAGCGTTGCATCTGACCCGCTTGGCAATGCGGCGCCCTTTGCGCTGCCAGGCTCGGTCATGACTTACGACATCGAGGTGACCAATGAAGGCCAGCGTTTGGACTCTGGCACGGTCAGCGTGACAGATGCCTTGCCCGCAGACGTGAAGCTGATTGTCGTGGGTGCCGGCGCCTTTGTGCTGACAGATGGAGCGACGGCGTCCGATCTTTCTCTGAACTGGGGCAATGCGGCAGATCCATCCGATGGGGTCAGTTTCTCCACGGATGGGACCAATTTTAACTACACGCCGACGCCGGATAGCGACGGGGCGGACGCGGCGATCACCCATGTTCGTTTCGATTTGGACGGTGCCATGCGCCAGCGCGTGGACGGCAGTTCAGACCCGAGTTTTACGATTTCGTTCCAAGCGGTGGTGCGGTAAAGACGCGGGCCGCGGCAGAATAGTTAAACCGCTGTTAACCCTTCCAGCGCCATTGTCAGGAAAAGATTAACTATTTGGACGTCGGTCGTCGCTTCTCTCGAGTCATTTGTGTCGCGCGCAAATCACCCTAGGACCGGACGTTCAATCCTGGCCTGAGGGGGCTGACTATGAATCTGCTCGAGCTTGTCATCATCGCACATCGGTGCCGCTCGACGCACCATTTCATTGCCTTTGACGCTTTACAGCTGTTGAAAGGCAAGGATGCGGGCGACTGGAAGAACCTGCTTCTCAAGCATCATACCGACCTGCTCAAAGGCGCGAAAGCGCCGGATACGGATTTCAAAGACTTCCAAAATCATGTGCTGCACGTCGAGGACGGCGAATGGGGCGGGGCCCGCGACGCCGCAATGGAATGGTATGGCAAAGCGGTGGCGGCTTTGCGTGAAAAGAAATGGGCAAAAGCGGCTTACTCGCTCGGTGTGCTGACCCATTATTATGCCGATCCGATCCAGCCTTTCCATACAGGCCAAACCGAAGAAGAGGGCGCCATTCACCGCGCCGTTGAGTGGTCGATCGCTAAATCCCGAGACACGATCAAAGCTCTGATCGATCAGCGTGGTTACCCCCAAGTTCATGCTGGCAATGAGACCGGATTTGTTGCCGATATGGTGCTCGCTGGTGCGAAATATTCGAACCCGCACTATCAGACCTTCATTGACCATTATGACGTCCACAAAGGCGTGGCGAACCCACCAGAGGGTTTGGATCAGACCCTACTCGATATCCTCGCAGATCTGATCTCATATGCGACCGCTGGCGTTGCTGTGCTGTTCGAGCGGGCCTTCGCTGAGGCCGGTGTGAAGCCGAAAAAGGTCGATCTGGACCTGCCCGGCTATTTTGCGGCGCTCGATATCCCGATCCGCAAAATCACCAAGCGCATGGCCGACGCCAAAGATCGCAAAACAGTTGAGGCGATGTATGAGGAGTTTGTCGAAACCGGCAAAGTCGTCAAAACGCTGCCCGCCGATGACAAAAAAATTCGCGCCCTGCATTGCAAACATATTTTGCGCAAACCGCTGGAATGGTTGGACGCTATGCCGATCCGGCCGATTGGCACCAAGCATGTGCCATTGCCAGAGCATCCGCAGCCAGTGGTCTATCAGCTGAAAGTTGTGCCTGTTCCCGTTGAGGTGACTGAGAGCGAAGCCCACTTCCCGCGCCGACCCACGGTGGAACCCGATCCGGAAGTCTTTGATGCTGAAGATGTGGTCGAAGAGTCAGTGACACCGGAGCCTGTGGCCGAACCAGATCCCGAGATCGAGGCTGAAACGGTCGAAATCGCGGCCGAGCCTGACCCGGTCCCGGAGCCTGAACCTGAACCGATTGAAGTCGCAGAAACGGTTGAGACGGTTGAACCAGAAGAGACACCCGCCGCGGCCATGCTGGCTGAGCTCGATGCGGCCGACACTGAAACCGAAGAGATCGAAGCTGAGGCGCCAGAACCGGAGCCTGTGGTCGAAGCTATTACTAAACCTGAGCCTGCACCGACCATCGAAAAGGCAGCGAATGATAGCGATGCAGACGAAGAGAGCGGCCAAGCCCTATCACTCGACTCTCCTGTCGTTGACGCGCCATCTATTGGTCCGAAGACCGCCTCACGACTCGAAAAGGTCAACATTTATACCATTGGGGATCTGTTGAATTCCGATCCCGCCGAGACGGCGACGGCGCTCAATGTGCGCTACATCAAGTCTGACACGCTGATCGATTGGCAGGATCAAACGCGCCTGATGGTAGATGCCCCCGGCTTGCGGGTGCTCGACAGTCAGATCTTGGTCGGCGCTGGTATTCGCAGCGTTGAAGACCTTGCTGAGGCGTCTGCAACGACGGTGCTCAAAGCTGCGACCAGTTTCCTAGATACGCCCAAGGGCGCGCGCGTACTTTGGGGCGGTGAGAACAATGTTGACCAAAACGAAGTCGAACATTGGATCGATCTCGCCAAAGCCGCGCAGGGCTAGAGCGGATTAGAAATACCGCTCCAGCATGGCGCCTAAGACATTGGTATAATCGTCTGTCCAAGCGCGCTTGCCATCGCCTTCTAAGCTGACCCAGTCCTCACTCGCTTTAAACTGGGCGAGCGTTGCTTCATCGCGTGCAATAATAACCACTTGGCTCGCATGCGCGTGATACTGGACCTTGTCGTCCTTCGGAGGCGTGTAGAATTGATAGAGCGCGGGCACGCTCATTTCGTCCGTGATCCGGGCAACGGTGCGATGCAGAGGCATGAATTTGTTCGAAACATGCATCACCAGCACACCATCTTCGGTCAGGCGCGAAAGATAGAGATCAATGGCTTCACGCGTGAGAAGGTGGGTTGGGACAGAGCTTGAACTAAAGGCGTCGAGCAGCATCAGATCATACTTGCCTTCCGGCTGAGCGGCGAGATTAAGGCGTCCATCGCCGACGATAATCTCAGCGCCTGGTGTACACTCCGAGAGATAGGTGAAGTGTTCAGGATCGCTGGCAAGCTTCGCCACCAGAGGGTCAATCTCGTAATAGGTATAGGTTTGACCGGGTTCAGCATAGCAAGCGACCGAACCGGTGCCGAGACCAACGATAGCAACTTCGCCTGGAGCGTCATAAGCGCCGAAGACCTGTCCGATCGGGGTTTCTGGCGCATAGTAAGTGGTTGGGCGCAGAGCCAGGTCTGGATCCAAGGCCTGTGTGCCGTGCACGGTCATGCCGTGGAACAGGATGCGGTGGCCGTCGCGCTCTTGAATTTGGGCGACACCAAAGAAGCTGCGGTCAGAGAAGCCGCCCGTTATGGGGCTCGCCAGCATGCCGATGCCCCAGGCGCAAGCTGCGATAATTGCGGCACCTGCGCGGCTGGATTGGCTCATCACCAGAGCCAGAATGGCCGCGATCAAGAAGCCGCGGAAGACGAGCATCACGCCGAGTTCCGCTCCAACCGTCATTCGCAAGACGATCGCCGCAGCAAGGGCGATAAGCGCGACGTAGACCCACAATTGCTCGCGTCCTTTCGCAAACATCGGGACACCTGGGCGGATGAATAGAACCGCAAGCAAAAGCAGCGGATATTCGATGATCGAATTGAATAGGATCGGCACTAGCAGCGCGTTAAACGCCCCGCCAAGCACACCGCCGAGTGACATGATCAAATAGAATTCTGTCAGCCGCCCAGCTTCAGGACGGTCTTCCGCCAACACGCCATGGCAGACATGCGCGGCCAGGAAGAGGGTCGCCAAGTGGATGAAGAGCGGCAAATTGTATGGGAAATACGTGACCGGCGGCAGTGCCAATAAGGCCATCGCAACCGCCAGAACCAGGCGACGCTTCGACGAGGCGAGCGATATGGCTGGCTTTTGCGAAAAGACGAGGATGAAGGTTGAAATATAGAGCAAAAGCGGCAGCACCCATAGGAATGGGACGCTGGCAATCTCGGTTGCGATCAAAGTCGTTACGCCGACCAGAAGCGATGATGGAATGAAAGCGCAGGTCAGCCACCAAAGGCGCTGACGCCAAATCGCGTTAGCCGTTTGCGGGGCGCTGGCGGTTTCTGTCGCGGGCATAGCCGGCAAAGCGCCGCCGCCGGTGCGATAGGCGAGCACGCCGCAAGCGATGAGAAGCAGGGCCAGCGTTGCATAACCAAGGGTCCAAACATTGGTTTGCGCATTGAGCGAAAGCAATGGTTCCAAAATAACAGGATAAGCGATGAGGCCTACGAGCGAACCAATATTGCTTGCGCCGTAGAGGTGGTAAGGGTCGTGAGCATCTTCGCGCCCTGAGCGGCTATACCAGCTTTGGATCAGCGGTGCGGTCGCCGAGATAACGGCAAATGGCGGCGCGATGGAAATCGCGAAAACGCCGATCAACCAGAGCGTAGGCTGGTTCGCATTCGGCAATCCGAGCGCTTCTGAGAGCTGAAATGGCAGCACCAAAGCTGCAAGGCCAAGCAAGCCGGTATGGATCAGGATTTGGGTCCGTAGCGAGGCGACGAAGTGATTCAGCAGATGCGCATAGGCATAGCCGAGGAGCAGGGCAGCTTGGAAACAGACAAGCGAGACGTTCCAGACGTTCGGCGCGCCCCCTAAGAGCGGCGTCGCCATTTTGGCGAACATGGGTTGGACCAGGAAAACCAAACCGGCTGAAAGGAAGATCGTCGCGATATATGGGCTCGCTCCAAATCGATCCCATGCCAAACGATCGCCTTTTTCAGGCGTAATCACTGTCCCACTCATACTTCACTCCAATAATTATTGAGCCAGGACATAGAACAATTTGATAAAGACTCCGTTGATTAGCGATGCGAAGCCTTTCATGCCGGTTTTCGCACCTGTTTGGATGAACCAGGCGTGGAGGTCCGAGTGCGCATTGCCTTGCTCATGACTTTGATGGCATTTGCCGTGACCGCTTGCGGAAAACCAGGGCTCAACGAGCTCATGGCAAACAGCCCTTGTGAGGCGATCGAGCATCGCGGTGACGCGTATACGGTCTGCACGTTCAATGTGGCCGAGCATGATATTCGTTTGTTCCACAGCGACGCAGAGAACGAACCGTTCCGCCAGTTCGAGACCTTAGAGCGCGAGCTTGATGAGCAAGGTGAAGTGCTGATCTTTGCGATGAATGGCGGCATGTATCACGAGGATCGGCGGCCCGTTGGCTTCTACCGGGACCAATATGGCGACCAGGCGAGCGTTAATACGAATGATGGGCCTGGCAACTTTCACCTGAAACCGAATGGCGTATTCTGGCTGACCGAGACGCTAAGCGGGATCACGGAAAGCGCCGCCTATCTCGAACAGGGCATCGACCCCGTCTATGCGACCCAATCTGGTCCGATGCTGGTCATCGATGGTGAATTACATGCTGGGATCAATCCAGAAGGGACCTCGCAGCGGCGGAGAAATGGTGTAGGCGTCAGTGAGGACGGACAAAGCGTTTCCTTCGTCATCTCAGACTCAACCGTCACATTTTACGAGTTTGCGACCTTGTTTCGAGACGAGATCGAGGTGCCAAATGCCCTTTTCTTGGATGGCCAGGTCAGCCGCATGTATATGCCGCAAATTGATCGAAACGAATTGGGATCAGATCTTGGTCCAATGGTTGGCGTCGTCGAATAATCACTCGATTTGGACGCGGTATTGAACGGTAAAGGTCGGCACAGCGCCAAAGGCTGCACCATTCATCGCGCCGTCAAATTGAAGCTGGAAGCTCGCCACGCTTGGGTCAAATCCGCCATTCGGTGTGATGCTCGTATTGGCGGCGTTTAGGAATGTGACGCCGTCGCCCGTGTCGCCGAGCGTACCGAAATTTAGACTAAGGCCACTTGCGTTTCCGCCCGTTCCATCGACGAACTCAAAAGGTGCGCCGAGACCGTCAAAATCGCCTGTGAACAGGCTTGTATTCGTGTCGATAACATCGCCGATCGCGACCGTGCCCGCATCGGCAGATCCCAAGCCATTATTGGTCACACTTATGGAATAGACAGCCCAGGCACCAGGAATGCCGAGGGGATTGGTGTCGCCATTGATCGGGTCTTGCTCAATGACCACAGATTTCGTCACCGCAAAGTCTGGCTGGGCGCGATTGAAGCAAAGATCATCCACGTGCCAATAGTCGAAATCGGAACCGCTTGCGGTCGGATAGACGAAGCGCACCTGAAAATTGGGGTGCCAAGACGTCTCGTCCATGGCGTAGGTCTGCGTGAAGATTTCACCCTGCGCGCCAGATCCGGCGAATGTTTCCAGCGTCACCCAATTATTGGCGGCATTGAGATACTGGAATGTCAGGTCCTCGCCAGCGTCCGGGTTCTCACTAAAGGCATCAGAACCACGCCGAACCCAGACTTCGATCTCGCCGAGTTCATCTGAATCGAAGCTAATCGATGTTGCAGTGACAGTGGTGTGGCGCAAGAACATGGAGTTGCTGGAAGACTGGAACGTATCGCCATTCACACCGGCGCGGGTCGCATTGGTCGCGGACCAATTGCCAAAGCCGCTTTCGAACCGTTCGCAGAGTCCAACGCCCATGCCAGAGGGCAGTTCAGGCGGGGGTGCTGTCCCGGTTTCCACCAAGAGCACGTCATCAATGTGCCAATAGTCATATCCGATCCCGCCATTGGCGGGCGGTCCGCCACTACCGCCGGTCTGACGAAAGCGAATACGGAATCCAGAATGCAGGGCACCGATTGGCAAATCTAGGCTGACATTGGTAATCTCACCATTGGGGCCGGACCCTTCCAGGGTTGAGATCGGGATCCAATTGGACGTCGCATCGAGATATTCGAACACGAAGTCTTCGCCAGTATCGACATCTTCACTGAACGCATCGAGGCCCTGCCGCAGCCAGGCGGTCAACGTCGCGCCGACCGCCCCAGACAGATCGATCACAGGACCGGTAATCGTCACAACATCGCCGCGCGTGAATGCGGAGCAGTTTCCAGAGTTTGAGGTTTGCGTCGAGGTTGCGGCAAGATTGGTGTCTGATACCGTCCAGAGCGGGGAGAGAGTGGAACACGCCCCGCCGCTGTCAAAGTTATCCGACAGCAAGATATCGCCAGGCGCCGCTGCCGCGGGCAGCGTCAGTCCCACCCAAGCGAGGCCGCTCGCGAGGAGATATGGCATTCCCCTAACCATGGCTTGGCTTTAGCGATGGCGCGTTTAAACTCTGTTAAAGAACGACTCAACCAGAACGGTAACATGTTGCGATTTCTAGTCTTTTTGTGCGCAATGATCTGCGTCTCGGGCCCTACCATGGCCCATCCAGAGACAGACACGCAGACCACTTATCTGGGAAATGAAGGGATTATGGTCAGCGATGGCCACACCACAGTTCTGTTCGATCCGCTCTATCCGAATGGTTTTGGCACCTATCAAATGGTCCCCGAAGCGATGCGCGAAGACTTGATGGCGGGTGTCGCTCCGTACGACAATGTCGACGCCATCTTTGTCAGCCATATGCATCCTGATCATTTCTCTATCGGCGAGATCATCGCCTATATGGAAGCGCATGATCAGGTCCGCGTATACGCGCCCGCGCAAGCCGTCGATCTGATGAAGCAAGAGGCGCCAGCATCCGATATTTTTGAGCGTGTTACGCCGATTAGCCTGGAACGATTAGATGCGCCCCTCAGCTTTGGCCATGGTAGCTTGGCCATCGATGTTGTTCGAATTCCACATGCGGGCTGGCCAGGGCGCGCCGACGTTTCAAACTTGGTGTGGCGTGTGACGCTAGAAGATGGGATCACAGTGATGCATCTTGGCGACGCCGATCCGCGTGACGAGCATTTCGCCCCGCACGATGCGCATTGGATGGTGAAGCGCACTGATGCTACCTATCCGCCTTATTGGTTCTTCACCATGGGCGAGGGGCCGCAAATTCTCTCCACGCGTCTCAATACGCTCCGTTCCACGGGGATCCATGTTCCGATCGAGTTGCCCGTCGATCTTTTCGTCTCTGGCGCTGATTTCTTTCATCAGCCGGGCGAAACACGGCTCTTGAGAAAAGTCGAACAGGAATGAAACAGATTGACCTCACCGAGGAGCGCCGTGAGCGATTGGTCGGCCAATTACAGAACTTGTTCGCGGCTGAGTTTGACGAAACACTCTCTGATTTTCGCGCGGCCCAGATCCTAGATTTGATGCTGACGACGCTCGGTCCTGGCATTTACAATCAGGCGGTCCAGGATGTGCGCGCGCATCTACAAAGCAAGCTCGACGATCTCGATGGTGAAGTCTATGTCGACGACCAAACCTGATTCTCAAACGGAGCGCTTATGTCCCTAACGCTGTATGGCTTGAAAAACTGCGACACCTGCAAGAAGGCTCTGAAAGCCCTCGAAGCGGCCGGCAAGACCGTGAGCTTCGTCGATATTCGGGCTGAGGCGGATCTGCCCGCTTTGGTGCCAGGATGGCTTGAGGCGGCAGGATCAGATCTCCTCATCAATCGCCGCTCGACCACTTGGCGCACCCTGTCTGAGGCTGAGCGCGAGAATGACCCTGTTGCTTTGCTGACCGCGAATGCGACGCTGATCAAACGCCCTGTCATAGAGGCAGGTGATGCGCTTTATGTTGGCTGGTCCAAGGACGCGCAGGCGGCTTTGCTTTAGCCCCTAGCGGCGACGTGGATTGGTGTAGAGATCTTCTTCGTCGTGATCCAAATCTGGTTGCACGCGGCCTCGGAACACCTGTTCGGTCATGTGTTTCACGTGGTTCCGACCTGCGCGATTGAATTTCAGGATCGCACAGAAGAGTTCCAAAACGGCTTCGAGCTTCTTGTCCTGATGGTCTTTATCAAGACGCATCATCCAGGCACCCCCGAGGTTGAACAATTGATGATCGAGCGCGCCAACCTTGCGGCCCTTTTGATCATAAATGTCATAGTCGGCGCCGATGCAGAACCGCTTGCGACGGATCGTATAGAAACGCGTGCTCGACTTGCCTTGAATGAAGAAGCTGAATTTCTCGGTCTGGAACGGCCATTTCATCGCGGAGCGTTCGAGCTGGATTAGCTGATTGTGGCGGGCAATATTGATCGTGAAGGCCTGCACGGGGCGTCCACCGGCGGCGAGAGAGAGTTGCACAGACCGACCGAGCATCATTTCAGCCGTGCCGCGCCATCCGAGCGTTTCAGAAAAGAGGCGAACAACCAAGCGTCGCTCAAAGCCTTCGCTGCCATCCCAAAGCTCTTGGCGATATCCGATGAGCGCTTCGCGTTTCCCGTCAATGACGGTCTGGCCATAGAGTTCCATATCCTTGGTGAACTGATCTGAAGCCGCTTCGTTTTGCGTGCGCTTCATGATCCCGATTTCGGCTGTGTTGAGATCAGTCGCCCAGAAATCGACTTTGACCTTGCGCCGTTTTGGTTTTGTCGCGGCTTTGGTGCGCGCCATATCCGCTGAGCTGGGGGCCAGTGCCGCTGCATTCGCCATGTTCGGGTCTCCAAGAGTGAGAGAATCAAGTTTCTGCAAACTCGCGTGGAGAGGTCAGGATTTGGTTAATGGATCTGCGCCTGGTGTTAAGACCTCGCTCGCCCGCTCAGACGCCAACCGATCAGGCCGAGCACAGGAAGCGTGAGCAGCAATATGATCGGAATAAACTCCATCGGTGCGACGCGAGCGCGCCACGTGTTAATCACCTGATTAGACTGCGCATGAGGGGTGCATGCGCTGATGTTTTCATGGTCGTCTTCGCTCGTCTCGATCGCCCGATAGCGATCGAATGCGCGGCGGATCGTCGGGGCGCAGGGCTCAATCTTAAACTGATCCAGCGATGCGGCGCGGTCCAATGCTTCTGCCCGCTCTGCGACGCCGATCGAGACGCGATCAATTGCGAAATAGGTGCCCGCTCCCATCAGAACGAGTGTGGCTGCAATCCCGGCCAAAACCCGCGTCGACAGGTTCTTGCTGAGCCAGAGAGCGCCGATGGAAAACAAAACCCCGCAAACGATCACCGAGAGCGCAAAATTGTCCATGAAGATCAACCAAGCCAATAAACCCAGAAACTCGCGCAGGTCGGTCTGTTCCATGGTCTGCACGCGCAGGAAATTCATCCAGAACGTATAGCCATTGGTCACGATGAGGGCGGACGGGACGATCAAGAAGACGGCAATAATCCACGAGGTGGAGCGCTTTTTGACCGCCGTCTGCAAAGTCTCATGCTCCACGCTGAGATTGATAAATTCGTTCAGCCCAGCTGAGATTTCTGGAAATTCAAGCTCACGTTCATCGCGCCAGACTTGCGCGCGTTTCAGTTCCGCGCCGCGCAAGAACATGGCCGGGTCGCGGTGGCGATCTTCCCAGATCCGGGCGCTCTCAGAATAGTGCGTATGATTGCGGATCCAGCCGAGATTGACGCGGAGAGCCGGGGCCAATTGTTTCAAAGCTGCGCCAAAGGACTGGCGCTGATCAAAATAAATATAGTTGAGCTTGCTGATCTCTTCCGGCGGCGGCGTTTCGCTCGGCTCGATGTGCACCAGCGGAATGATCCTTTTGTTCTGGCGCTTGGCCTCTTCAAGTTCCCACTGACACATCTCGGAGGCGATCCAGCCCGGCGTGAGTACAATGACCAAAGTGTCGACCGAGCGGATCATATCGCTCAGCCGTTCCTGCCAGTCGGTGGCCGCTTCAATGTCATCGACATCAAGGAGCACATCGAAATTTGCGGCCTCTAGCGCATCCGCCAGCTCGCGCGTGAAGGCCTGCGCGTCGGCGCGGGCATAGGAAAGCATTACGCGTAAATCGGCGAGCCGTGTGGCCATGATTGTCTTCCCCTCGGCTTCCTCCGCGATCGATAGACTAACGCTATCACGCGCCGCGTCCAGAAATTGCGTAGCGCGGGTGTTTGGGGTCTTGCTGTCCTAGCGGAAAAGTCTATCCTGCCCGACATCCGAGGGGCGCGTTTGGAAGCGCTGAGATTACTCTGGTCCGAGTGAGCACCCTTAGAACCTGATCCGGGTCGCGCCGGCGTAGGAACGGAAACGAGACGCTCAACGCTATCCGGGTCTTCAACCATTGGAGACCCTTATGAATAAACCCATCGACCAAGCTGAGTTCGAGACCCCTGAAGTCACCACGGGCCCGCTGCCGTCTAGCCGAAAAGTCTATACGCATCCGAAAGCGGATCCGTCTTTGAGCGTCCCGCGGCGGATGATCGATTTGCATCCGAGCGCGAATGAACCGCCGGTTCCCGTCTATGATACATCCGGCCCTTATTCTGATCCGAGCGTGGCGATTGATGTTGAGAAGGGCCTGGCCCGTCCGCGCACCGATTGGGTGCTCGAGCGCGGCCATGTCGAGGCCTATGAAGGCCGCGATGTGAAGCCTGAGGACAATGGCGGCGCGACGGGTAAATATCTTGCCCGCGAGTTTCCGATCAAACACCAGCCTCTGCGTGGAACCGGCGAGGGGCCGCTGACCCAGTTCGAATATGCCAAAGCGGGGATCATCACCAAAGAGATGATCTATGTCGCCGAGCGCGAGAATCTTGGCCGCCAGGAAATGCTCGAGAATGCCAAAGCGCAGATCGAGCAAGGCGAGAGCTTTGGCGCCGAAATCCCGGAATTCATCACGCCTGAATTTGTCCGCGATGAGATTGCACGCGGCCGCGCGGTGATCCCGTCAAACATCAACCATCCGGAGCTTGAGCCGCAAATCATCGGCCGCAACTTCCTGGTCAAGATCAATGCCAATATCGGCAATTCCGCCGTCGCCTCATCAGTCGAGGAAGAGGTTGAGAAAATGGTCTGGGCGACGCGCTGGGGCGCCGACAATGTCATGGACCTCTCGACCGGCCGCAACATTCACAACACCCGCGAATGGATTATCCGCAACTCGCCAGTTCCGATTGGCACTGTGCCGATCTATCAGGCC
>JBCBDI010000055.1:0-13147 GCA_038529885.1 Pseudomonadota bacterium | reverse complement strand
TGCTCATGACTGCCGGAGAAGCACTCAGCCTTCTTCCCTGTGGCTTGGATCATCGGATGTTCGGTTCCGGCTGCAGAGGATTGAAACCAGTCCAGCCGCTCGTGGGAAAGCACAGTTTCAAAGAAGGTCACGACCGAAGGACTGAAATACGCGTCTTGTGTGCCATAAGCGATTAAGCCCTCTGCCTCACTCTCGCCCCATGGGTGTTTCAGGTCTCCTTCATCACTTAGCACTAAGGGTGAAACGTGATCGGCATAGGATTTAAGCGCATCTTCGATACGCGCGAAGGATTTGGCATGAACCAATATACGACGCATTTGAAAGTCCTCCTGGTGGCCTGTTTCGGCCTTGTCACCGTGTTGCCAGCCCAAACGGCGCATGGCCAGAGCACTGTGCGCTCACAAGACTATTTTCGCGATGTCACGGCGCTCGCTGAAGTGCTCGGCAAAGCGCACGCTATTCGCGTCGTCTGCAATGGTCGCAATGATCAATATTGGCGAAGCTATATGCTGCGTTTGTTAGAGCTCGAAGCGCCCTATCAAGGCGGATTGAGACGCTCGCTGGTCAATGGCTTTAATGCCGGTTTCTCTTTTGGCGGCGATCTTCACCGGGTCTGTGATGGCAATGCGGCGAACGCTGAAAAGGCCTATGCCGCCGAAGGGCGAGACCTGTCGGCGCGATTGGTGCAATCGAATATTCCAGGCGCCATTCCGCCGCCATCGGAGCGCTAGTCCCGCTTCACACGGGCTTTGCCGCGCCCGAGAGCGAGGGCTTTGATGGCCCCCCGAAACGTTCGCACTTCTTGCGTTGTCCAATTGCCGCGAATGAAAGCATTGCGAATATTGGTCTTCATTAGCGGCGTCTTGTCGGGCGGATAGAAATAGCCGGCGCGCTCCAGCTCTTCCTCTAAATGCTCAAACATGCGGATGAGGTCTTCTTTCGGCGCTGGCGGCTCGACCCCGGCCTTCTCGCCCTCCCAGCGTCCCACCGCGCCCTGCCCCGCGCCCCAGGAGGCGCAGAAGACGCCAACCGCTTGAGCGAGATTGAGCGAAGCAAAATCTGCATTGACCGGATAGGTCATGATCGCATCCGCGAGCCCAACCACCTCGCTCGGAAGGCCATGATTTTCAGCCCCGAACAACACCCCGGTCTTTAAGCCGCGCTCTTGGATGTAAGCGACGCTCTCGCTTGCATCCAAGACCGGCTTTTCCATGCCGCGCGGGCGGGCGGTCGCGGCGAGCACCGTTCCGAGGTCGGCGATGGCCGCCTCTACGGTCTCAAACACGTGGACTGAAACACCGGCCTCAAAGGCACCGGCAGAGAGCGGATCCGCGGCGGGATTTGGCCAACCGTCGCGCGGCGCAATTAGGCGTAATTCGCTGAGCCCAAAGTTCAGCATAACCCGCGCGCAGGAGCCAATATTCTCGCCCAATTGGGGGCGATGAAGCAAGATAGTTGGGACCATATTCGCCATGCTCCGCCACATGACCCACTCAATCGCCTGCGTCAATTCACGCGAGCCACCCCGTTCATTGGTGCGCCGCGATGCAGCGCGCTAGCGCTCGGCCCCCAATAATTCGCGGCGACGCATGGGCATAGAGTCGATCAAAGCGTAGAGCTCGATGGGGTCAGGAAAAGCTTCCCACCAAGTCATCTTTATGGCCCCGTCCAAGCCGAGCAGGTCTACATAATTATCGGTCGGTTCACAGCGTGTGTTGAATGCGACGCGCCGAAGCTCTCGGGCCAAACGTTCTGAAACCTCATCGCCGTTGACAAAGAACTCCGGCTCGCCTGTCGCTGTTAATGCAATCAGCGCAAGTTTCCTCTCTTGACCCTCAGGCGACGCGACCAGCGCGCGCGCCGGTTCAACAAACCGAGATTGAAGCCCATCGACCGGCTGCTCGCAAACAGCCAGGTATCGATATGAGTTGAACCGAAAGGACTCCGCTGACGCGACCAGACATACCTCCGCGACGAGGAAGCTACACGCGGTAATGCAAAAACTTCTCAACACATTCCTTCACCTTTTGACGCCGCTGGCAGACCTGCTATAGGCCCCACCAAACCGTTAAAGGCAAAAGGAATTCCTCTCATGGCAAAGATCAAGGTCGAAAATCCAATCGTCGAGATGGATGGGGACGAAATGACCCGCATCATCTGGCAGATGATCAAAGATAAACTCATCTATCCTTACCTCGATGTCGATCTGAAATATTACGACCTGTCTATTGAGTCGCGCGACGAGACCGACGACCAGATCACGGTCGACGCAGCGAACGCGACCAAAGAATTTGGCGTTGCCGTTAAATGCGCCACCATCACACCAGACGAAGCGCGCGTTGAAGAGTTCGGCCTCAAGAAAATGTGGCGCAGCCCGAACGGCACGATCCGTAACATTCTTGGCGGCGTGGTTTTCCGTGAGCCAATCGTCATCAACAATGTCCCGCGTTTGGTCCCAGGTTGGACCCAGCCCGTTGTTGTTGGCCGTCACGCCTTTGGTGACCAGTATAAAGCGACGGACTTCCTGGTCCCTGGCGCCGGTAAGCTGACCATGAAATGGGAAGCGGCTGACGGCTCTGCCAGCGAAGAGTTTGAAGTCTTTGACTTCCCAGAAGCCGGCATCGCGATGGGCATGTACAATCTCGACGAGTCGATCCGCGATTTCGCCCGCGCTTGCTTGAACTATGGCCTGCAGCGCAAATGGCCGGTCTATATGTCGACCAAGAACACGATCCTGAAAAAGTATGACGGTCGTTTCAAAGACATCTTCCAAGAAATCTATGATGCTGAGTTCAAAGCTGCTTTTGACGAGTTTGGCGGCACTTATGAGCACCGCCTGATCGATGACATGGTGGCAGCTGCGATGAAATGGTCTGGCGGCTATGTCTGGGCCTGTAAGAACTATGATGGCGACGTGCAGTCTGACACAGTTGCACAAGGCTATGGTTCACTCGGCCTGATGACCTCTGTGCTGATGACGCCAGACGGCAAGACCGTGGAAGCTGAAGCCGCACACGGCACGGTGACCCGTCACTATCGCAACCACCAGAAGGGTGAAGCCACCTCTACCAACTCCATCGCGTCAATCTTTGCATGGACGCGCGGCCTGCAGCATCGCGGCCGGATGGACAATACACCAGAGGTCACAGCCTTTGCTCAGAAGCTCGAAGACACGATCATTAAGACGGTCGAAGCGGGCCAAATGACCAAAGACCTCGCGCTGCTGGTTGGACCAGAGCAAGAATGGCTCACCACTGAGGGCTTCCTCAGCGCCGTAGGTGACAATTTCGAAAAAGCGATGTCTGCTGGTTAATATGGCACTTGGGATTACCATCCGACCAGCTGTCCCGGGCGATGAATATGCGCTCGGGGTGGTTGGTGCGGCTACGTTTCTCGAAAGCTATTCTGACACGATCCCTGGCCCGGACCTCATCAAGCATTGCCAAAACGAGCATGCGCCTGGGGTCTATAAAGGCTATATCACTTCCAACGATCCAAATTATGCGTGTTGGATCGCTGAATATTCCGGCACCAAAGCACCCATCGGCTATGCCGTCACCAGCGCTGTCGAGGCCCCAACCGAGGGCCAACCTGGCGATATTGAACTGAAGCGCATTTACGTCTTCTCGAAATATCACGGCACCGGCACAGGCCGCGAGCTGATGATGGCGGCACTGAAACATGCCCGCGAGATCGGCTCTAAACGGATGCTGCTCGGCACCTATGACCAGAACCACCGCGCGGTTGCCTTCTATCAACGCGCCGGGTTTGAAAAGGTCGGCGAGCGCCGGTTCCCGGTCGGCGACCAAATCTTCAATGACATTGTCATGGGCGTGCGCCTTTAGGGCGTAGGCGCCACGCGAACCAAAAAACGAGCCAGGGCTGCGACCCTGGCTCGTTCCTTTTGGCTTGAACATCTAGACGCTCAATCGTTCGGCAAGGGCGGGGAGAAGGGAAAAACCCCGAGTGAGGAAACGAACGATCGGGAGGTGAGCGCCTTAATAGAGGTTCAAGCGATCTCTGCGGTCTTCCCGGCGGTCTTGGACATTTTCCAGCCGGTCAACGCGATCCTCGAGGCGGTCCAGCGGACCATTATTTACAGCCCGGTCGCGGCGATCTTCTCGGCGATCAATGACATTCTCGCGCCGGTCAATCCGGTCTTCGATGCGATCGAGACGGCTGCCTTGTTCGATCACGCCCTGACGTTCCAAACGGTCGAGGCGATTATCGAAGCGTTCGAGCCGCTCAGCGGGGCCTGCTAAAGCAATGGGCGCAGCAAGCGCGGTGACGAGAGCCAGTGTGGTCAATTTCAACATGCGATCCTCCATGTTTTTGTGTTCGCATGGAGGGTAAAACGCGCCGGCTCGTACTTTCCGTCGCAGAAAATGCAATAAAATCAATTATGAACGCCCGTTCAGGAAGCCGAGCGCTAATCTGAATTGGAAAAAGTCTGGGAAAAGAAACGCTTAAGCGACGAGCTCGACGCGGTAGCTTTCGATCACGGTATTGGCGAGCAGCTTCTCGCACATGTCTTTGACCCGGGCTTCGGCGTCGGCTTCCGACACGCCTTCGAGATCAAGCTCTATCACTTTTCCGATCCGGGCGCCCGCGACTTCGCCAAATCCCATTCGTCCGAGCGAGTCCGCAACCGCTTTGCCTTGCGGGTCAAGCACACCAGGTTTCAGGCCAACATGGACAATCGCTTTCATGGGAATCGCGCTCCGATTTTTGAGTCGCGCCCCCTGTATCGCAATCTGGTCTCTATCGGAAGACCAGATACGCGATCGCCGCTGCAATCACTGCCAATCCCCCAAAAGCAAAGGGCATTGCTTGCATTCGGCGCATCATTTTGATGCGGGTTTGGAAGTCAGCGCGGTCATTCACATTCGGAAACGGGCCGTCCGGCACGGGCTTGTCTAGAAAGGCGCAAAGCGGTTCCCAGCCTTCTTTTGGATGGAAGACGAGCAACCGGTCCTCTGGGAACGCGGCTTTCACGTCCGCCTCATGTTGTTCGAACACTTTGCGGGCGGCTTCTTTGTCTTCGAAGGCGCCACCAAAAATGCGGTCCCAGATCGTGCCATAGGACATTTCTTTTATTTTTCGCACCTTTGGCACGATGAGCAACCAGTTCGGCATTCCTTTGCTGACCGGATAAATCGTCTCGCTGGCGCTCTCATACCAGGACTCAAAGCTGCGTGTGGTTAGAATGATCTTGGCGTCCGGGTAGTGTTCCGCCAAGTCTCGCCAATATCCAGCCGAGGGAAAATCCACGCTCGCTTGGAACCCCTCAAAGACCGCATCCCAGTCTGGCGCGCCCCCTTGAGAAATGTGGTGCCACGCATCGATCTGGGTTTGGCTCGGGATGACTTCCAGCATGTGATGGCATTTATCATAGCCGAGTTTTTCAAGCGCCGCCTTCATAGACAGCGTACCGGTGCGGCCAAAGCCTGCGCCAATGACCTGCAATGCCATTGAACCCTCTCCCCTGATCTTGGGAAAAGGCTACTTCTGCGGGCCGCTAAAGTCTACAATCTCAGCGCCTTGGGCAGATTCCTTGATGATGCCGAGACGGCGCGCGACTTCAGAATAAGCCTCTGTCACGCCGCCAAGATCGCGGCGGAACCGGTCTTTGTCGAGCTTCTCATTGGTCTCGAAATCCCAAAGGCGACAGCTGTCCGGGCTGATCTCGTCGGCGAGGATGACCCGCTGCATATCGTTTTCGAAAAAGCGGCCAAATTCCAGCTTGAAATCGACCAGCTTGATGCCGACCCCAGCGAACAGGCCAGACATGAAATCATTCACTCGCAGCGAGAGCGCGATCAGCTCATCCATTTCATGTGGCTGCGCCCAGCCAAAAGCAGCAATGTGCTCTTCGGAGACCAGTGGATCGCCGAGCGCATCATCTTTCAAGCAGAACTCGACAATCGCGCGCGGCAATTGCGTGCCTTCTTCGATGCCGAGGCGCTTTGACATGGTGCCGGCCGCAACATTGCGGACAATCACTTCCAGCGGGATGATCTCAACCTTTTTGATCAATTGCTCGCGCATATTCAGGCGTTTGATGAAGTGATTGGGGATGCCAACACCGCCGAGGCGGGTCATCATGAACTCGGAAATCCGATTGTTCAGCGCGCCCTTGCCGTCCAAAACCGCTTTCTTTTCAGCGTTGAAGGCGGTCGCGTCGTCCTTGAAATATTGGATCAGCGTGTTTGGCTCAGGTCCTTCATAAAGGATCTTCGCCTTGCCTTCATAAATCATGCGCTTGCGTGACATCGCACTATCCCTCTAGCGATCTGCGAGCGAGGCCGACTCAGTCAGCCCCAGTCATAAGGCGCTCCCCTTACGCCAATCGCGGCCTTTAGGCAAAAGGCTTCTTGCACCCGGCCCCCCATCGCCCTAAATCTTCGGTGGAAACTGTTATTTCTCTCAAAAGGTTGGACAAGAATGTCTTCATTTGACGATCGCGAACGCGCCGAAGAAGCCAAATTCGTTATGGATGAGGCGACCGAGTTTAAGGTCATGGCGCGCCGGAACAAATTGCTGGGTCTGTGGGCCGCGGAGCTGATGGATCTGCATGATGCGGATGCTGAAGCCTATGCCAAGACGGTTGTCCTGTCTGACCTGGAAGAGCCTGGCGATGATGATGTGTTTCGCAAAGTCCGCGCCGACCTAGACGCAGCCGGCGTCGAGCGCAGCGATGCGCGGATCAAAGATCATATGGCAGAATTGCTCCCAGTTGCGCGCGAGCAAGTCATGAAAGAAGCGGAGTAAGGCCCATGTCTGGTGACATTCAGTCCTCCATCGATAATGCCGTGAAGGGCAATGATGTTTTGCTCTTCATGAAAGGCACACCCACTTTCCCACAATGCGGGTTTAGCTCGGTTGTGGTGCAAGTTCTGGATTATCTCGGCGTCGAGTATCAGGCTGTGAACGTGCTCGATGATCAGGACGTGCGCGAAGGCATCAAAGCCTATTCCAACTGGCCGACCATCCCGCAGCTCTATGTCAAAGGCGAATTTGTCGGCGGCTGCGACATTATCAAAGAGATGTTCGAGGCCGGTGAGCTGAAAGAGTATATGACTGAAAAAGGGATTGAGATGGAAGCGGCCTAATGCGTCAGCATTTGGAACCCAGCCCAGATCACCCAATCACGATCGAAACAAAAGAAACGCCCGTCCGCGTCGAGCTGGCGGGCGTTTTTATATTGGAAACGCGGTCTTATCTCGAACTGCGCGAGGCGAGCTATCCGGCGGTGGCTTATCTGCCGCGCGATCAGGTGGATATGAGCGCGCTCGAACGCTCTGAGCATACGACTTGGTGTCCTTATAAGGGCGAGGCGTCTTATTATCATATCCGGCGTGCAGATGGCGGCCTGACCCAGAATGCGGTCTGGACCTATGAAACGCCCTTCCCTGCGGTTGCGGCGATCAAAAACGCGCTCGCAGTCTACCCGAACAAGGTGGATGCGATTAAGATCGGCGCATGAGCGCGACGAAACTCATCCTTGGCCCTCGCCCGGGCAAAAAATCCAAAGATACGATTCAAGCCCAAGGCGTGACCGATATTGTCACGCTGCTCTCTCAACGCGAGCAACCGGAGAGCATTAAACGGATCGCGGGCATGATCGGGGCGGACTGGCATCATTTTGAGCTGAATGGCGGACATTTGGAGACGCTGGCGGAGGTCGAGCTGTCGCGGCTATTCCTGCTCTGGGACGAGATTGGCCGGGCCGAGGGCGATCGGATCGCTTACTTGCATTGCTCGGCTGGCCTGCACCGGACGGGCTTTGTTGCCTATCTCCTCTTGCGCCGCTCTGGACTCAGCCCGGATGAGGCGATGGACGGCTTGCGAGCGCTTCGAGAGGTCACCGCAGAACAAGTCGGCGAAGCGCGCATTGCACTCGCCGAAGAGAAATTCGTCGCCTGGCAGGCGGGCTAGCGAGCCTCAGGCAAAAAAGAATAAATAGATGCAGGCGATTAGCGGCAAAAGGCCCATCGCGAACATGGTGCGGATGAATTTGTAATGCGCCACCCAGACATCAATCTTGGCATCGCCGCTTTCGCGGCTTTCGGTCTCAAGATCGATCCAGTCATGCTTTTTGCTGAACGTGTCTGAGACAATGTATTGATCGAGCGAACCCTCAAAGAAGCGGTGCCCGAAATAGAAGCTGATCGAGTAGGAGATGATCGCCAGCATCACAATGATTAGCCAGCCCACCCAACCCATGCCGCCGCCGGCTTCGATCACATCCCAAAAGGCGTAACCGGCGCCAAGGCCTATCACGCCCGCGCCGAGGGCGATCTGCCAGAGACGTCCGCGATTGGGCACAGGGGCCTGGTCTTCCATGACGCGCGCTCCTTTTCAAATCCGCTCGCAACGTATAACAGCGCGGCCATGACCACCACCCTTGATCGCCCCGCTCCAATCAAGCCAGACGCCCTGCCAAAAGTCGGAATTGTGTCGCTTGGCTGCCCGAAAGCGCTCGTCGATTCTGAGCGCATCGTGACGCGGCTGCGCGCCGAGGGCTATCAGATCAGCCCCGACTATTCCGGCGCTGACTTGGTTCTGGTCAATACGTGCGGTTTCCTCGATAGCGCGCGGGATGAAAGCCTGGACGCGATTGGCGAGGCGATTGAAGCCAATGGCAAAGTCATCGTCACGGGCTGTCTTGGCGCGGAACCGGACGTGATCGAACAGGCGCATCCAAAAGTGCTCGCGGTCACCGGCCCGCATCAATATGAGCAGGTCATGGATGCGGTGCACACGCACCTCACCCCGCCGCACAATCCACACACAGATCTCGTGCCAGAAAGCGGGCTCCGCCTGACGCCCCGCCACTATGCCTATTTGAAAATTTCCGAGGGCTGCAACAATCGCTGCAGCTTCTGCATCATTCCCAAACTGCGCGGCGATCTCGCTTCTCGGCCGATCCATCATGTCCTGATCGAAGCCGAACAATTGGTCCGCGCAGGGGTCAAAGAACTGCTTGTGATCAGCCAAGATACCAGCGCCTATGGGCTCGATATCAAATACGCGCCGCAGACCTGGAAAGGCGAGGAATATGAGACCCGCTTCCTCGATCTCGCGCGCGGGCTCTCCTCGCTCGGTGTGTGGACGCGGATGCATTATGTCTATCCCTACCCGCACGTGGACAAATTTATCCCGCTCATGGCCGAGGGCGCGATCACACCGTATCTCGACATCCCGTTCCAACATGCGAGCGCCAATGTCCTGAAAGCGATGAAGCGTCCGGCCAAGCAAGACCGCGTGCTCGAGCGCATTCAACAATGGCGCCGCGATGTGCCGGATCTTGCCATTCGTTCGACCTTTATTGTCGGCTTCCCAGGCGAGACCGAAGAAGACTTCGAAATCCTGCTCGATTTTATTCGCGAGGCGAAAATCGATCGGGCGGGCTGTTTTAAATATGAAAATGTCGCGCATGCCGATAGCCGCGATCTGCCGGGTCATTTGCCGGAAGAGGTCAAAGAAGACCGCTGGCACCGCTTCATGGAAACCCAAGCGGCCATTTCTGCGGCGCGGGCTGAAGCGCAGATTGGCACCGTTCAAGACGTGATCATTGATGGGCCCGGCGAAGAAGCCGGAACCTATCTCGCCCGCTCAAAAGCCGATGCGCCTGAGATTGATGGCGTGGTCTATCTGGCCTCCGCTGCGCCGCTCCAAGCCGGCGATATCGTCTCGGCAAAAATCGAAGACGCAGATGCTTATGATTTGTTCGGGCGAGCGGTCTGAGCCTCAAATAGGATAAAAAACCTGTTTTCGAGATCATGGTCTGCTAAAGACGCGCATGGACACGCCTATCTTCGATCCCGCCGCCGGAATCCCGCCCCTGATTGTTCTCGACGTGCAAGACGCGATCAATCGGCCGGTCTGGGATGGCAAGAATAATCCGAGCTATATAGATGTCATCGAGATGCTGTTAAAAGCATGGCGCGCGGCCTCTGCGCCGGTGGTCCACGTCAAGCATGATGAGGCCAATCCAAGCTCTTCCTATCACACGCATGGCCCTTGGAATGCGATCCAGGCGCGGGTCGCGCCTTTGGCTGGTGAGCCAGTGGTCACGAAGACCGAGAATTGCGCTTTTATCGGCACGACGCTTGACCAAACGCTGAAAGATCTCGGCGCGGCGCGCTTCATCCTCACCGGCGTTGTCATCCATAATAGCATGGACGCCACCATCCGCGCGGGCGCGGCGCTCGGCTATGAGATCCTGCTTCCAGCCGATGCAACGACGGCGGTTCCGGTCAAAGCGCACAGCGGCAAAATATGGACAGCTGCGGAGGTCTATGATCTCTTTCTCGCTGTGCTTGGCGGTGAGTATGCGACCATCACAAGCTCTGACGCGCTGATCCGCGCGCTCGCCGGAGACTAAAGGGACACAGGCCTGACATGCTGACAGAAATTGAACGCGAGAAGACCGAAACCCGTTCTGATGTGATCGATTATAATCGCATCGAGGGACTGCATTATCTCGGCAATTATGTGCGCCGCTTACCCACCAATATGGCGCGCATGATGGAGAATGCTTACGATTGGGAGCACTTGCCTTATGTGCATCCAAGCTCGTTCGCCTCGATTGATCTTGTCGATAGCGGTGATTGGGGTTGGCGGGCAAAGCTGGGCGTCCCAGGCGGGATCGAACCAACCCATCAAATGCTGGACCTGATTGTCGATGCACAGAGGAATTACTGGGTTTCGACGGTCTATCATGGCCCCGGCGAAGGCATAGAGATCCACACCCAGGCGACCACGCTGAGCGAGGATGAGATTGAAGTGGATGTCCGCTTCTATCTGCCCGAAGCGCCCGCCGATGAGGCTACGGGGGCGGTGATCCTGCAATATATGCAGAGCCAATATAAAACGCTCTATGATGAGGATATCGATCTGATGAGCGGACGGCAGACCGCGCTTGAGGATCGCTCTCGTTGGCGCAAGGATCGCGCCGAGCCGAGCGATATCAAAGTCGCCGCCGTGACCGAACTCGACCCAGAGCAAACCTTAACCATCGAGACTGACAGTGGCCGCTACTGCCTGCGTCATTTCCAGGAGCGATGGCATGTGCACAGCGCGGTATGCCCGCACCTGCTTGGCCCCTTGCAAGACAGCGCCTTGGACGCGGATGGCTATCTCACCTGCCCGTGGCATGGCTATCAGTTCAGTATCGTGACCGGTGAGAGCAAAGACGGGCAGTGCCAGGCGCTCGCCACCGCCCCAGAATTAATCGAACGCGACGGCCATTTGTTTTTGCGCGAAACCAAAGCGCGCTAGACAGAACGACCCTTGCCCACCCCTGCAAACACAGTAGTTTGCGCCCGTTGCAAAGGGAGCCTCACATGGGCGACAGCATTTTTATTGGCGGCGCAGATATGGATGGCGAAGGGGTGCCAAATGACGCCCAGACGCTGCTTCTGAACCGTGCCAATCGGCATGGCATTGTCGCCGGCGCGACCGGCACCGGCAAAACTGTGACGCTGCAAATCCTCGCTGAAGGTTTCTCGAATGAAGGCGTGCCGGTCTTCTGCGCCGATGTGAAAGGCGATCTTTCGGGCATCTGCGTCTCCGGCAGCCCGGAGCATAAGCTCCATCCCAAACTGATCTCGAGGGCCGAGAAAATTGGCTTTGAGGATTATGGCTATGACGCCACGCCGACCGTGTTCTGGGATGTGTTTGGCGAAAAAGGCCACCCAGTTCGCACGACCATTTCCGATATGGGCCCACTGCTCTTGTCGCGCCTCATGGACCTGACCGAAACCCAAGAAGGCGTACTGACCGTTGCGTTTGAATATGCCGACGATGAAGGCATGCTGCTCTTGGACCTGAAAGATCTGCGCAAGCTGCTCAATCATATGGGCGACAAAGAGGTCCGAACCGCGATCAGCCGCGAATATGGCAATGTCGCCCCGGCCAGCCTTGGCGCCATTCAACGCCGCCTGCTGGTCTTAGAGCGCGAAGGGGCCGAGCAATTCTTCGGTGAGCCTGCGCTCAACCTGAAAGACTTTATGCGCACCACGCGCGATGGGCGCGGCGTGGTCAATGTGCTGGACTCAACCACGCTGATCAATAGTCCGCGGCTTTATTCCACCTTCTTGCTTTGGCTCTTGTCGCAGCTGTTCGAAGAGCTGCCGGAAGTTGGTGATCCAGAAAAACCGAAAATGGTTTTCTTCTTTGATGAAGCGCATTTGCTGTTCAATGATGCGCCGCGGGCGCTGCTGGAAAAGATCGAACAAGTCGTGCGCCTGATCCGGTCCAAGGGAATTGGCGTCTTCTTCGTCACACAAAATCCGCGCGATTTGCCCGACAGTGTGCTCGCCCAGCTCGGCAATCGGATTCAGCATGCTCTGCGTGCCTATACCCCGGCTGAGCGCAAAGGCGTAAAAGCCGCCGCGCAATCTTTCCGCGAGAACCCGTCTTTTGACGCTGAAGAAGTGATCACCGATCTCGGGGTTGGCGAGGCCTTGGTCTCGACCTTGGATGAGAAAGGCGCGCCGAACATTGTCCAACGCACACTGATCCGCCCGCCCAGCTCGCGCCTTGGCCCAGCAACAGAGGAAGAGCGAAAAGCCGAGATGGAAAACAGTCCGGTGCTCGGCCTCTATGACGAGGCGATCGATCGCGAGTCGGCTTATGAGATCTTGCTCAAACGCGAAGAAGAGGCCGCCGCAGCAGCGGTAAAACTCGCCGAAGAAGAGGCCAAAGCAGCGCGCGAGATCGAGAAGAAGAAAGCGCGCAGCACGAAGACAAAGAAAAAGAAAACGACGACGCGCCGCCGCAGCACGCGCATGACAACGACTGAGCGCGCCGTCAATACCGCCACGCGCACCATTGCGCGCCGCGTCACCGACTATGTCCTCAGAGGCATTCTCGGCGGACGTCGGCGATAAAGGGGCAGACCGAATGGCGTCAGCGAGCGACAAACGATCCGAGCTGATCGATAAGCTCGCGGACCATATCCTGGCCGACGGCCTGTTGAATGCGAGCCTGCGTCCGCTTGCCAAAGCGGTCGGCACCAGCGACCGCATGTTGCTCTATTATTTCAAAGACAAGGACGCGTTGATCGAAGCGGTGCTCGATCGGATCGTTGCGCGCATCACCGTTATCCTGGAACAGTCGGCGGCCCCCGAGCCCCTAC
>JBCBDI010000054.1:0-13173 GCA_038529885.1 Pseudomonadota bacterium | reverse complement strand
GCCCTTCCAGGACCCCAAACGGGTGATTGGCAACTATTACAAGTGGGCCGGAGGCGGGGATTTGCGCAAGGCGGCTGGTGCTAAACACGACATCTAGGTCGAGGAGTTTCACGGCTGCGGCGAAAAAGGGCTCCTGCGCAAGGTCGGCGCGATAGGTCTCATAGAGGCGCTGCAAATAGGGCTGACCGGATAAGCGCTCAATCGTCCGCACCATTCCGCGTTTCAGCGGATGATCAAAATATGGCGCGTAAGAAAGCTTCGGCGCGTCGTCCATCTGTTGAAATTGGTGCGATTTCCCGTTTTCGGCAAGAAAACGAGTCAGTCCTTCATCAGGCCTGCCGCTTTCAGCGTTTTGCCCGCCCGTATAACCCGTGCGAGTTTTTCTTCCGACGATCGGTCACCGCTATTGGAGTCCGGGTGGAAGCGGCGGACATATTCGGCGTAGCGGGCACGGATCTCAGGCGGTTTAGCCTTTGCGTCCAAGTCCAGCTCTTCCAGCGCGCGCTTTGCGAGGCCGGTCGCGGAGCGGTTGGCCCGCCGCGCTTCACGTGCCTCGGCGGCGTCTTGGAAGAACTCAGCGCCGCGCCAGGTTTTCGGATCATGGGCTTTGCCGGCTTTATCGCCGCCCATCGGTCCAGCCCCGAACTTCCAGGTCTGCTTAAACCCATAGCGCGCATTCTCATTAAACGCTTTGAGCTGCTCTTCATTCATCGTGTCGAAGAAATTGAAGCCGCGATTATATTCTGCCGCGTGGCGCTGGCAGAAATAATGTTTGCCATCCCCGAACTGTTTCGGCGCCGGGTGTTTGCCTTCAAGGTCGCATCCAGGATGCTCGCAAATGCGCGTCTCTTGTGCTTTTGCACGAGAGGTCTCGTCGGCCGGTGGCTTCACCCTTATATCGGTGAACTTGGGGCGATATTTGTATCCGTCATCCATAAGCGCGCTAACATAGGTGCTTCGGGTTAAAGAGACCAGAACTAATGACCAGATCAGACAGAATCCGTGACAGTTTGACCGAGGCGTTCGCGCCAGACGTGCTCGACGTGGTCGACGACAGTCACAAACATGCCGGACATGCGGGGGCCTCGCCCGAGGGCGAAACGCATTATACCGTGACAATTTCCAGTAAAGCTTTTGAAGGCTTCTCGCGGGTTGCCATGCAACGCGCGGTAATGGACGCGTTAAAACAAGAATTCGACACTGGATTACACGCGCTTTCCATTAAAGCGAGTTCATAAATATTCTAGGATAGGTTTCGTTAAGCCCTCAGCGCTACAGTATAGGCACCGGATGAACCCCGGAGTGTATAATGTCGTCACATGCTTATAAGACTCCCTTGGGCGAAGATGCCCGCATGACTGTGCGTGTTCCAGCGACGCCTGATCAGACCTGGGCGCTCGACGCGGAATATTTGCATGGCCGAATGGATGTCCTCAAACAGCTGGGCTCGCACTATGCCAACCGGATTTGGTTCTTGGATCTGGTGTCCGATATTTTACTGCTTGCCGGTGTCGTCTCGACCTTCCTCGTCGCTTGGTGGACCTGCGTGCCACTGATCGGCTTTGCCGTCTTGCAACGCATTGCCAATAAACGCCTTGCCGGAGAAATGGCAGGACAAGCCGCCCAAGAGTCCACGGACGCGTTCCTATATCTTTATAATTCGGGTGCGCTGTGGCTGGAGCGCCCTACCAGTCCGACATCGGACCCGCTACGCCGTCTTCTGTCGCGCTAGCTTTTTTCGCTAAGAACCGCCGCAGAGGCGATATTTTCGATGCCGCGATGAGGCCAAGCGAACGGATCGGCTTGGTCAAAGCATGATCATTTGAGAACAGGCGATCAATCGCATCGAGGGCCAGAGCTGTGCCGGCACCATCAAAGCGGCGCGCTTGGCTATAGGCTTCCAGCATTTGCGGCGAGCCGATCTCTCCGCCGAGGCGAAGCGTCTCTTCGGCGATCTCAATCAAGGCGGCAACATCGCGAAAGCCCTGATTGAGCCCCTGCCCTGCCAAGGGATTCACCCGCCGGGCCGCATCTCCGATCAGAGCGGTGCGTGGGCCCGTAATCTCGGTCGCAAGCTGCAAGATGAGCGGATAGGAACCGGCTTGGCCTTCAATCTTCATCGCTCCCGCAAAATCCGCGAACCGCGCATTGAGCTCAGCTTCGGCGTCCTTAACAGGTAACGCAGCTAGCGTTTCGGCCGCGCCGCGCTCCATATACCAAGCCAAATTGGCGCGATCGCCTTTAAGGGGCAGGGTCGCAAACGGGCCTTCCGGCATGAAGAGCTGACGCGCGATGCCTTCATGCGGAACACTGAGGCTGACATTGGCTGTAAATACGGACTTTCCGTAGTCGCGGCCTTCAGTGGCGATCCCGAGCGCCTCGCGGACGGGCGAGCGCATGCCATCGGCGCCAATCAATAAGCCAGCATTGAGGTTTTTGCCGCTTTTTAGCTTTACATCGACATGCCCGGGTTCTGGCTCGAGTGTCTCAAACAGCTCCGGGGCGAAAGAAGTGATGCGAGGATGAGCAGCGAGTGCCTCGTCCAGCGCCGCCTGTAGCGGTTCTGCCATCACCATATGGCCCAACGGTTCGTCTGGATCGGCGCTATCGAGGTCGTCTGCGGAGAACAAAACCGACGGCTGGCCGAGCACATGCGTGCCGCCATCCACAGCTTCAAGGCCGAGGAGCGGTTGGCTGTCTTGTTCCAGGGCCTTTGTGACACCCAGTGACCGCAAAAGCCGCCAACTCCCTGTAACAATGGCAAAGTTTCGCCCGTCTGGCTTGCGCGCCACGCTCGGATCACGTGCGTCTATAAGTGCAACCTCAATCTCTAGCTGTGCGAGCCCCAAGGCTAAGGCGGCGCCTGTCGGCCCCGCGCCAATGATCGCAATGTCAAACCGCTGGTCGCTCATAAGACTCCCATATGAAACGCTTTCAATCAGGTCCATGCCTGACGGACAAACGGGCGTTTGGGTCGCAGCCTGCCTTAATTTTGATCACCGCCTCGTTCGCTGCAGTTCTGTGTCATCTATTTTCTGGCGGAAGAACGGGCAGGCGGTTTTTTGTGCCGAAGTCAATTTAACCAGAGCTGCGGGAGAAAACGGGCAATGAGTTTATGGAAGAAGACAGCAATGCGGGGAGCAATGATGCTTCCGATTGCAGGGCTAGCGGCACTTAGTGCCCACGCCCAAGAAGCAAGCGCAGTGAGTGCGTATGTGGATAGCAGCTACCTTTTCTTGATCGGTGGCTTGATTGTTATGTTTATGGCGGCGGGCTTCCTCTGCCTCGAGTCTGGCTTGGTGCGGTCTAAAAACGCGTCCATGCAGTCTCTTAAGAACGTGTCACTGTTCTCAGTCGCGGGTCTAATGTTTTGGCTGGTCGGTTACAACATCGCCTACCCTGCCTCTACAGCGCTGAACGGTATTATCGGCATTCCTGGGGCGATCCCATGGTCTGGCGAAGAGTCGCTGGATACAGGATATGCAGCAAGCTCTGACTGGTTCTTCCAGATGGTCTTCGTTGCAACTGCAGCGTCTATCGTTTCTGGTACCGTGGCCGAGCGTGTGAAGCTCTGGTCATTCCTATTGTTTGTCGTAGTTCTGACAGCCTTCATCTACCCAACTGTTGTTAGCTGGGAATGGGGTGGCGGTTACCTCGACAGCGAATGGGCTTTCTCTGATTTTGCTGGGTCTACCCTTGTTCACTCTACCGGTGGCTGGGCAGCGCTTGTCGGTGCGATCATTATCGGGCCACGTGCTGGAAAATATTTCGGCGAGAAAGTGAACCCAATGCCAGGCTCCAACATTCCTTTGGCTGCCCTTGGTACATTCATCCTTTGGTTCGGTTGGTTCGGCTTTAACGGCGCGTCTCAACTTGCTGCTGGCACCTTTGACGACATCAACGCTGTCGCTCAAATCTTCGCCAACACCAACATGGCGGCTGTCGGCGGTGTCCTTGCTGCGATGATCCTCACAGCGATCCTCTACAAAGGAAAAGTCGACCCAACGATGGCCTTTAACGGCGCAATCGGTGGCCTCGTCTCCATCACAGCTGAGCCACTCGCGCCAAGCATGGGCATGTCTGTTGCGATCGGTGCCATCGGTGGTGTGCTGGTTGTTCTGACTGTGCCACTGCTCGACAAGCTGAAAATCGATGACGTTGTCGGCGCGATCCCAGCTCACCTTGTGTGCGGTATCTGGGGTACGATGATCGTTCCACTGTCTTACACAGGCGCTATCACACCAAACGAAGCGGGTGACCCAAGCTATGTCGGTCAGCTCGTCGGTGTTGTCCTGACCGGTGTCGTTGTTTCGGTTCTGTCTGCCATCGTGTGGATCGCTCTGAAAGTCACCATCGGTGTCCGTGTCAGCGAAGAGGAAGAGCAACTCGGCCTCGACCGCGCAGACACAGGCGTCGAAGCCTACCCAGAGTTCGCCTCTTAGGCTTACCAGCTTACCAGCGCCGAGAGACATCGGCGCTGGTTACCAGTACGCTTCCCTTGTTCGGAAGCGTTTCCTCCCGACTTAACCCCCCGGTGCTTTCGCCCCGGGGGTTTTTTCGTCAAAATCATGGCTGTTAGCGCCGTTTTAAGGCCGCGCTTGTAATTTCATTTTTGGTTCAGAACGTCCGTCCCTAACCGGAGAGTAGATTATGGCGAATTCCATCGCAGAAGCGGCCCCCATGCGCGAAGTGTCAGATCCGGTCTGGCGCATCCTGACAGGCACAGGCGCGTTTGCGCTTGGCGTGTTTATTTGTGGCAGCGTTGGCTCTTATGACCCGCTTGACCCAAGCTGGAATGCCGCCACCAATCGCGAAGTGACCAACCTGTTTGGCGAAGGCGGCGCGATCTTTGCCGACGTGATGCGCCAATTGCTCGGATGGTCGGCTTGGGTGGCTGGTCTCGCCTTGATGATTGGCGGGGCGATGCGCGCCGTGTTGATTGGCGCGCCCAAAATTCGTCGCTGGTTTCTAGGCTTTTTGTTTGTGCCTCTGTCGGCAGCAAGTTTCGCGTCTTGGCCGGTGCCGACATCTTGGCCGCTGCGCGCCGGTCTAGGCGGTGCGGTTGGTGACGGTTTGCATGATTTGGCCTCGATGCCCTTCCGCGCCTTGCTCTTGCCGACCCCAGAGCTCCTGTCCGGCCTGGTCGCCGGTGCCCTCGCCATGCTGTGTGCGTTCGCGGCGCTTGGATTCCGCCGCGGTGATGCGCGGCTCTTGCAAGCGGCGGCGGCAAAGTCCAGCGCCCGCGCCGCGCGCCAAGCGGGCGGTGTGTTCGGGCGGTTCCGTGTGGGCCGCAAAGCGTCACCGCAGCTTGTGGACGAGACCGAACAGTTCCGCATCAAGCGCCCGAATGAACCCGAAATCGCCGCTGAAGAGGCCCATTATGACGAGGACGTCTTCGTTGAGGACGAGCCAGAGGTCGAAGCCGCGCCGGTTGAGAAGCCAAAATCCCTCACTGTGACCGCGCCGCGCTCTGCGACCATTCCAAAGCCGCGCGTGAAGCGCTCTCGAAAAGGCCGCGGCGCGAAAGTGCCACCGCTGGATCTATTGCAGGTCCCGCCAACGCAGCGCCATGAGATTGATGAGGACTCGCTCCTCGCCAAAGCCAATCGCTTGGCCGAAGTCTTGCGCGAGTTTGGCGTCCGCGGCCGCATTCGCGAAGTCCGTCCCGGCCCGGTGGTCACCCTGTTTGAGCTTGAACCGGCCGCCGGTGTGAAATCAGCCCGCGTCATCTCGCTCGCAGATGATGTGGCCCGGTCAATGAGTGCGGTATCATGCCGGATCGCGGTCGTTCCCGGCAAGAACGCGATCGGGATCGAACTGCCCAATGATGAGCGCCAAACCGTTTATCTTCGCTCGCTGCTCGATAATGATATTTATACCAAGTCCAAAGCGGCGCTGCCCATGGCACTTGGTGAGGATATTGGCGGCGCTCCAACCGTGGTTGAGCTTGCGAAGATGCCTCATCTGTTGATTGCGGGGACGACCGGGTCCGGTAAGTCGGTTGGTGTGAATGCGATGATCTTGTCGCTGATCTTTAAGCTGCCGCCGGAAGAATGCCGGTTCATCTTTATCGACCCGAAAATGCTGGAACTCAGCATCTATGAAGGTATCCCGCACCTGCTCTCTCCTGTTGTAACCGATCCCAAGAAAGCGGTTCTCGCGCTGCAATGGGCGGTGCGCGAAATGGAAATGCGCTATGAACTTATGTCTAAAGCCGGCGTGCGGAACCTTGCTGGCTTTAACAAGAAAGCGGCTGATTTCCGCAAGCGCGGCGAGCATATGACGCGCAAGGTGCAGACCGGTTTCGATGATCGCGGCAAGCCGCAATATGAAACTGAGATCCTGCCTCTGGATCACGTTCCGAACCTGGTCATCGTGATCGACGAAATGGCCGACTTGATGATGGTTGCTGGTAAAGAGATTGAAGGCTGCGTGCAGCGCCTCGCGCAAATGGCGCGGGCGGCTGGCATTCACTTGATCACCGCGACGCAGCGTCCATCTGTCGACGTCATCACCGGCACGATTAAAGCCAACTTCCCGACCCGTATCTCGTATATGGTGACGACGAAAATCGACTCGCGCACCATCCTTGGCGAACAAGGCGCCGAACAGCTGCTCGGCATGGGCGACCTGCTCTACCAGGCGGCGGGCGTCAAAACCAAACGCTGCCATGGTCCATTCGTGTCGGATGAAGAAGTCCAGGCCGTCGTCGATTGGCTGCGCGATAATGGCGGTGAGCCAGACTATAATCCTGAAGTGCTTGAGGAGCCTGAAGAAGGCACAGGCAGCGCCATTATGGACGCCATGCTTGGCACCTCGACCGGCGACAAGGACGAGGATCTCTATGCCCAAGCCATGGCGATTGTCCTGCGCGACAAGCGTGCCTCAACCAGCTATTTACAGCGCCGTCTAAAAGTCGGGTACAATAAGGCCGCGACCCTGATCGAGCGTCTTGAAGAAGAAGGCGTCATTTCAGCGCCTAATCATGCTGGCAAGCGCACCATCTTGAAGCAGGGCGATCCGGAATAACGCCCCAGAATAGCGCCCCAGAATTACGCTAAGGCATAAGCATATTCCCTAAGTGACGGGGTCTTATGGCTCGGTTTGACTGGTTTCAAACAGACCAGAAGGAGCCGCCGCCATGAGCCATACCCCGCACGAACTCGCCGATGAGTTTCCGTCTGATCGCGATCGGATCAGCGAGCTGAAACGCACCAGCCCGCATTTTGCCAAGCTCGCGGATCGCTATCACGAGATCAATCGCAGCATCCATCGCATGGAAGAGCGGATTGAGCCGGTGACCGATGCAACCGAGTTTGCGCTGCGCCGTGAGCGGATGATGTTGAAGGACCAGCTCTACGCGATGCTGCAGCCGAGCGGGTTCGGGCGTGTCTAGGCACAGCCGCGATTGAGAAACTCAAACAAGAACGCACGGAGAGGCTTCAGTTAGCCTCGTCAAAGGATTTAGTTCCAATCGCAACTTTTGGGTGGCGCTTTGTGACAATCGGATCTAGTGGGCGAGCATGTCACCCGCGATTCGCCTCGGATTCTTTTGCTGCCTCGGCTGTTACACGATTTGGGGCTGCCTGCCGCTCTATTTCCGGGCGCTGGACCATATTCAGCCCATGGAAATGCTGGCGCACCGGATCATTTGGAGTGTGCCGACCGGGCTGATCCTGATCGCAATCGCCCGAAACTGGCAGCAATTGCGCGAGACACTGACGCGATCGCACCTGTTCTGGCTGACCATGTCGGCCTTGCTCATTGGGGTGAATTGGCTGGTCTATATCTGGGCGGTTGGCCAAGAGCGCGTGATGGAAGCCAGCATCGGCTATTATATTAACCCGCTGGTCAATGTTCTGATCGGGGCGGTGTTCTTTTCTGAGCGCTTGCGGTGGGCGCAATGGCTCGCCGTCGGCGCCGCCTCAATCGGGGTGGCGGTGATGGCCAATGCGCTCGGCTATTTCCCGTGGGTCGCGATCATCCTCTGTCTCACATTCGCGTTCTACTCGGTGATCCGCAAGCAAGTGCAAGTCGATAGCCGGGCTGGGTTTGTTGTGGAGGCTGCTTTGCTTGCGCCATTGGCGATGATTTGGCTCGACTGGTTTGTCGGACAGCCCGGCGGTCGCTGGATGGGCGATGGCGGCTTAGATATTCCGCTGCTCTTGGCGGCGGGGCCGATCACAGCCGTGCCGCTCATCTTATTCGCGATTGCGGCGAAACGGCTGCGCTTCTCCACTGTTGGCATGATGCAATATATCGGACCAACGCTTCAATTCCTGATCTCGGTCGTGGTCTTCAAAGAAGTGTTCGGGCTAACCCATGCGATTGCCTTTAGCTTCATTTGGACCGCGGTAATCGTCTTCACGGTGGACAGCCTAATCGGCGAGGCCAAAGCCCGGCGTATGGCACGTGCTGCTGCGTCTGTGCGTTAGCAAAAGAAAAACCCGGCACAAAAGGCCGGGTCGCTAAGTGTTCCTACATGGAGCGTAAGAGAGTTTCCAAACTCGAACATATCTCAGCAAAGGCCGTGCCAAAGCGCGATTATTCAATCTCTGCTCGAATACAGTCTATAAACAACCGTACAAAGCCTGGACCAGACGCGTCGCGCGCGGATCGGCCTGCAAACTGTTGGATTGGCGGTTCATCACATAGGCGGCGCTCATTTGCCGATCTGGGTCACCCAAAGCGAGCGATCCTCCCCAGCCGCTATGGCAAAGCGTGTCTGGGTTCGGGCCATACAGCCCCAAATTGTTCCGCATTACGCCGGCTGCAAACTCTGTCACATAAGGCAGGACCAGGTCTTGGCCTTTGACGCGGCTTTCCGTCAGCGCATCAAAGGCGGGCTCTGAGATGACTCGCTTCCCGTTGAGAGCACCGCCATGGGCATAGATCCCATAAAGCGCGGCGACGGCGCTTGCCGTCCCGATCCCATTGGCCGATGGGATTTCAATCTCACGCCAAATCGCTCCGCCGCGATCAGGGGCCGCCCATTTAGTGAGAAAGGCCGCCTTGGTCGCTTCATTGATCTCACCAAGATCCGGCAATTGGCGTGGGCGCATAATCTCGGCAACGCGGTCATGATCCGCGGCAGGTGTGCCGATCTGAAAGTCGATTCCGGCCGGCCCCGCAATGTCTTCGCGCAGGATCGTGCCGAGGCTTCGGCCATCGATGCGGCGCACGACCTCGCCGATCAAATAGCCCCAAGTCAGCGGATGATAGCCATGGGCGCTGCCGAGCGGCCAAAGCGGCGCGATTGAGGCGAGCGCCGCGGCGCATGCTGGCGGATCGAGCCAAAGTGCCGGGTCCACCGCATCGGTAAAGCCAGGCAGTCCCGCCTGATGCGACACCATTTGCGCCAGCGTCACCTGGTCTTTTCCGTTCGCGGCAAATTCCGGCCAGAGATCGGCAACCGGTGTTTCATACCCGGCTGGCAGCGCGTCGATGACTGAGGCGAGCACCAAGGCCGCAATCGGCTTGGTGGTGGAATAGACCGGGACCACAGTGGTTTCGGTCCAGGGCTGTTCTTTGCGCCGGTCGGCAAATCCTCCGCGCAAATCAATGATCTGCTCGCCATCGAGATAGACCGCAAACCCAGCGCCGAGCTCTGTGTCCTCGGCAAAGTTCGCTTCAAATTCTTCTTGCACCGGCTCGAAGCCAGGTGCGGTGAAACCAGTGATCGGAAAGTCAGTCATAGCGTCTCTTTAGAGCGGTTTTATCATTCGTGCACGCGCGAGCTTTTCGCCCGCAATCTCTACGGTTTCGTGAAAGTCGACCGTAAAGCCCATAGCGGCAAAGGCGGGCTGCGCCATTAAGCTTGCATGGGTGGAAAGTTCCGTCTCGCCGGCCTCGGTCGCATGCGCCTCAACCGCATTGAACAGCTGCCGAAATAGACCCGAGCCTTGGCCTTCGGGGCGAATATAGGCGAAGTCGATATACCCGCCGGGCTCAATCGACATGAAGCCGAGCACCGTCGCGCCACGCTGCGCCAATATCACCGTCTTTTGGCTAAGGCGATCGGACCAGTCGGCGCCTTTGCGGGGCGTGGGCATCCAGGCGGCAGACTCGGCTTGTGTGTACTTTGTCGGACCCTTGTGGATCGCGTCGAACATAAGCTGACCGAGCGTGTCATAGTCGTCTGCCTGCGCAGGCCGAACTGTGATCGCGACCATGTTTCACCCCCGCGACTATTGATTTCGAGCGCGTGAGCGGGCACTCGTGTCGCGATCTATTCTCTCCGTCAAGGAACCACCATGACTTTATCCGCTCATCGCCCGCGCCGGTCTTGTTTGTACATGCCGGGAGCAAACCCTCGCGCACTCGAAAAAGCCAAATCGCTCACCGCCGATTCTTTGATCTTCGATCTTGAGGACGCGGTTGCGCCGGAAGCCAAAGTAGAGGCGCGCGACACAGTCTGCGCCGCTGTGAAAGCCGGTGGATATGGCCCCCGCGAAGTGGTGATCCGGATCAATGGTTTGGACACCGAATGGGGCCTCGACGACTTAAAAGCAGCCGTTGAAGCGGGGCCTGACGCCATCCTCGCGCCGAAGGTCATCGATGGCGGAGACATTGACCGCCTCAATGATGCGATGAGCCGCGCCGGCGCCTCGGACGATATGGGACTCTGGGTGATGATCGAAATGCCAAAAGCCATCTTGAATATCCAAGACATCGCCGAAGCGGTCGGTCGCACGCGTCTCACCGCCTTCGTGATGGGCACAAATGACCTCGCCAAAGAGCTGCGCGGGGTCAACAATCCGCCGGTTCGCACTGCGTTCCAGACCTCGCTCGGGCTCTCGGTCGCCGCGGCGCGCGCTTACGATCTGCTGGCGATTGATGGCGTCTTTAATGGCATTGGCGACGAAGACGGCTTGCGCGCAGAATGCGAACAAGGGCGTTTAATGGGCTTTGATGGCAAGACCCTGATCCACCCCTCACAGCTTGAGGTGACGAATAATATCTTTGCGCCAGCGCCCGCCGATGTCGAACAAGCTATTGCCGTCATCGACGCCTTCGCTGACCCTGCCAATGCAGGCAAGGGCGTTCTGAAAGTGAATGGCAAGATGACCGAGCTGCTCCACTTGGAAGAGGCGCAGCGCACCGTGGCGGTGGCTGAGGCCATTGCAGCGATGGATGGTTAGGTACTCTCATGACTAAACCGGAGACCCCAGCGCAGGCTGGGGTCCATGGAAATTCGGCGCCGCAGTGATGGCCGGAGATTTGGGTCCATAGATACCATCCTGCGCTGGCATCTGCGGCTAAACAATATCTACATGCAAAGAGCCTTGCGCGACGTCCGCGTTGCGGTCTCATCTATCGTCCTTATGTCTAGTCTCAGCCAAGAGACACAAGGACAGCCTGATGATTGATCTTTACACCTGGACCACACCGAATGGCCGCAAAATTTCGATCGCGCTCGAGGAGATGGGGCTCGCCTATGACGTCCACCCGATCAATATCGGCGCGGACGAGCAATTCTCACCCGATTTCTTAGCGATGAGCCCCAACAATAAGATCCCGGCCATTTATGATCGCGATCAGGATGTCAGCGTGTTTGAATCTGGCGCGATCCTCATTCATCTCGCCGAGAAATCCGGCCAATTCTTGCCGCAAGCGCCGGCGGCGCGGGCCAAAGTCCTGGAGTGGCTCGCCTGGCAAGTTGGCGGGTTTGGCCCGATGCTTGGGCAACTTAATCATTTCATGAACCGGTCTGACGAGAAAATGCCGCTCGCCATTCAGCGCTTCTTTGAGGAGTCTATTCGGCTCTACAAAGTCTTGGACAAACAGCTAGCTGGGAAAGACTATGTCGCTGGAGAGTACTCCATTGCTGACATGGCGATCTATCCCTGGTCAGCCGTGGCGCTCGGACCCATCCAAGGCGGCAGTGACGAAAGCTTTGCCAATGTCGCGGCCTGGCATGAGCGCATGGCCGCGCGTCCCGCGGTCAAAGCCGGAATGAACATTCCGCCGTCAAGCTAAGCGCAGATGCGACGAGGGCTTTCGCGTCTCGCGTGGGGGTTATGTTGCCGGGAGCACGTCTTCCCATGAGAAACCGACCAGAGCTTCGCTTTGGTCCCAAAGATTTGCCGCGTCTGCTTCGATGAGCGCTTTTTCTGAAACGAGCGCATCGCTAACAGGCCCGCGCATTTCACCCATGCCGGTCGGCCCATAATAAGCACCGGGTACCGCTTCGGTTCCAGTTGCGCAAAGCACGGTGGGGATAGATCCTTTTGCGGCAGGCTGCGCCATGAGGGCATTGGTGATCTTATACATGCCGTTCCAAAATCCCCGCGGCCCCGTGCTTTGCAGCGAGGTGTCAGAATAGCCAGGGTGGCAGGCATAAGACGTCACTTTGCTGCCCGAGGCTTTGAGGCGTCGATCCAGCTCTAAAGCGTAGAGCAGATTGGCGAGCTTGCTCTGCCCATAGGCATAAGTCGGCGAATAAGTCTTGGTCATCATCAGATCGTCAAGATACATGCGGCCATATTTGTGCGCGATGCTGCTCACTGTCACGATGCGGCCTGAGGCCTTCTCGACCAAATCGAATAGTAAGCCGTTGAACAGAAAATGTCCCAAATGGTTGGTGCCGATTTGCATCTCAAACCCATCCGCGGTTTGCAGCTGCGGGGTTTGCATGATGCCGGCATTATTGATCAGGGCGTCGATATGCGCCACCCGCCCCCGAACATCTTCCGCCGCAGATCGCACGGAAGAAAGATCGGCGAGATCAAGCGTGACGTGTTCAACAGAACTCTTGACGAGCGGCTTCAAAGCCTCGACCGCGCGATCCGCTTTTTCAGGGTTTCGAGCCGCGATGATGATATTGCCGCCGGCATTGCCGATATGTTTGGCCGCTTCAAATCCGATGCCTGAATTGCCGCCTGTGATCAGATAGGTTTTCCCCGTCAGGTCCGGCAGGCGGTTTGGTTTCCAGTTTCGAAATCCGCTTTTCGCAATCTTCTTAGGCATCTGTCTCTCCGTCTTCGGAATTATCTGTCAACAAGTGTTGACTTTCAGATAGGGCTTCGAGTTAGGGTTGTCAACACTTGTTGACTTTTGCGGGCGCACGGGGTGTAAAGGCCTATGTCTAAGGCCCAGCAAACTCGGGAAAAATTGCTCCAACAGGCGCGCCTTCAGTTTTGGGCGAATGGATTTTCTAATGTCTCAGTGCGC
>JBCBDI010000053.1:0-13244 GCA_038529885.1 Pseudomonadota bacterium | reverse complement strand
GGATGCTGGCCCGCGAAGGCGCGAAAGTGGCGATCACCGACGTCAATGGCGACGGCGCTGAAGCGGTCGCGGCGGCCATCAATGCTGAACTCGGAGACGGCACAGCCTTCGCCTTTCACCACGACGTCACCGACGGAGAGCGCTGGAAAACGGTTGTCCAAGAAGCCCACGACGCCATGGGCGGTCTGAACGTGCTGATCAACAATGCTGGGATTGGCTCTCTCGGCAGCGTTGAGGATGAAGACTATGGGGTGTTCCAACATGTCATGAAGGTCGACGTGGATTCGATCTTCCTCGGCTGTAAGTACGCCATTCCTTTGATGCGTGAGCACGGGCTCGGATCGATTGTGAATATCAGCTCGATCGCAGGCATCGTCGCCAGCGGCAATTATGTGTCTTACAACACTGCCAAAGCCGCGGTGCGCCACATGTCGAAATCGATCGCCCTTCACTGCGCGAAAACGGGTGGCCAGATCCGTTGTAACTCCGTCCACCCCGTGTTCATCAACACGCCGATCCTCGACCGCACCAAGGAGATGTTCGGCGAAGAGGAAGCTTTGGCAAAACTCGGCCGTCAGATCCCGATGGGTAAAGTCGGAGAGCCGGACGACATCGCCTATGCGGTGCTCTACCTTGCCAGCGATGAGAGCAAGCTGGTCACTGGCGCAGAGCTGAAAGTGGATGGCGGTATCAGCGCGATGTAGCGCTTGCACTTTTGAAATGTTCCTGTAATGTTCTGGCCTCAACAAGGAGGCTGGAATGATTGGGTACGTAACACTTGGAACGGCGGACATGGCGCGAGGTGCAGCATTTTATGATGCTGTGGCGAAGGTTTTGGGCTTTGGCCGAATGATGGATGAGGACACTTTCATCGCCTGGGGCGATTTTGATGCACCAGGGGCGGGCTTGTCGATCACCAAACCATTCGATGGCAATCCCGCAAGCGTCGGCAATGGGGTGATGGTTGCCCTCAATGCCAAAGATCCTGCGCAAGTCGACGAGGTTTACGAGACTGCAATTGCGCAAGGCGCGACCTGCGAAGGCAAGCCAGGCGATCGCGGCGGCGGCTTTTACGCTGCCTATTTCCGCGACCTAGACGGCAATAAGCTGAACGCCTTTTGCATGACGGCCGCTCAGTAGCGTTTCTATCCGGCGGGCCTGCGGGCCACCACAGTTACGGCATAGACGCCGAGCAAAGCCATGACCGTTGCTGACGCATAGAGCGGCAACGGCGCGGCCACTTGATACATGAACGCGCCCAAAAGAGGCCCGAAGATAAAACCGGCAGGCGGCGCGGCTGAGAGAAGCGCGGCGGCCGCCCCCTGTTCTTCGCGCTCAACCGAGAGACTGCCGAGTGCGTTCGCGGCCGGTACGGCGAGTGCTGCGCCCGTGCCGATGATCAAAAACGCAATACAGATCGCCCAGAACGGCATCAACAAATTGGCCAAGACATAGCCAACCGCGATGGTGAATAGGCCGGTTGGCAGCATGCGTCTTGGATCAGGTTTACGGGGCTGAACATAGCCAAATTGAACGATGACCATCATCACAGCCAGGCAAGCGAACGCGATCCCAGCATAAAGCACGGTCTGCTCTTCGCCGAGCTCGTAGCGGTCCTCCAAAAACCAGCCAAGCGTTTGTTGGATCATTCCGACCGCGACAAAATAGGTGAACAAGAAGAGCAGGTGCGGAAATACGCGGGGGTCGCGCATGGCGAGCGGTGTGGGACGCTCCGCGCTCTTTCGTGTGCTGCGGCTTTTCGGCAGCGCGAAGCCGACTAGAACCCCGCAGGAAATACACAGCACAATCGATCCCCACAGCGGCACCAGAGCGCCAAACGGGGCGAGGACAGTTGCCCCAGCTGGGCCGAGGATGGACCCGATGCTCATCGCCGCGCCCAGCATACCAAGACCGGCGGCGCGCGTTGTTGGCGTTGTCGCATCTGTCATCGCCGCCATGCTGGCCGGTTGTAAGCCGGGAGAGAGGAGGCCGAACCAGATCCGCACGAAGACCAAAGTGAAAAACATGGTGAGGCCGGTAATCATCCCGGCAAGTGCGGCTTCAAGCGCAAACAGGAAGGCCATATTGGCGAAGCCCATCGCCATCAGCGAAAAGACCATGACCCGCTTACGGCCAAATTGGTCAGCCCAACGTCCCCATTGCGGGATCATCAGGGCATAGATCAGGGCAGAGAGCGTTAGAATACCCGCGACTTGAACCTCAGTCAGCCCGGCTTTTCGGGCGAGCGGCGCGACAACGATAAAGTTGATCGTCATACCTGCGCCCATGGCGACGCTGGCAATCGCGATGATGCCTTGCTGGAACCCAGTTAAGGGCCGAAGTGGGACTTCGGGGTTTGTTTCAGTGTCAGCCATGCCCAATCTCTCTCACTGACAAGAGTGTAGGGCTTTGACGAGCGGAACAAGTCGGACCTTGCGGAAAGATCTAATCGTCGAGCGGTCGCGCTAAACTCTTCAGCGCCTCTGATTTCACGAAATCGACGGCTGGCGCAAGCGTCTCAAGGTCGCTTGCAGAAGATCCATTCGTCACGTGATCAAAGGTGATAACTGTCCCGCCCGCATCTGCCGGTGTCAGGGTGATCGTCCAAATCGATGTCACCGCGCGCCCTTGTAGCGGTCCAAACGGGGCCGATAGGACAAGTGATTTATCAGGATGGGCTTGAAGGACGGTGCCATGCCAGACGGTGCCTTCGTCCCAGGTCTCGGACCACAAGCCCCCCGCTTGAGGATCGAGCACGAGATTGCTGGCTTCCCCAGAATAGGTGTGGTCCGACAACCACCATTGAGATGGTTCGATCAAGCGGTCCCAAACCTCAGCTGGGTCCAACTCTGTTTCTGCTTCCAGCTTCAAAGTGAAATGATCTGGGCTCGCCGCGATCACTTCTGCATTCGCGGTCCCGGTCAGCGCAAAACCAGCCATCAGTCCGAGGGATAGAATAGGCGTTCGCATCAACAGGCTCCCTTAAGCGGGTTTGAAAGTCGGCAACCGGTCGATCCAAGGCTGCGCTTGTTCCAATTCATACGCCAGGGCGAGGAGAAGTCCATCATCGCCAACTCTACCGGAGAACATCGATCCGATCGGAAGCCCGTCTGAACTCCACTGGATCGGCACGCTCATCGAGGCGCCGCCAGAGACATTCATCGGCGCTGTGAACGCAGCAAAGTTGAGCACATTTGACATCACCGTTTCGAAATCGCCGTCTGGGGCTTGCGTGCCAATCTTGGGTGGGACGCTGGACACGGTCGGCGTCAAAATGAGATCAAACTCGTCGAACCATGACTGGTACTGCGCCCTAAAGGCGAGCAGATACTCAATCGTTTCAGGCATTTCCGCTTGGCGCTCTTTGAATTGGTTAGCGAGGCCGAGCGTCCAGGGTTCCAAAATATCTGGGCCAATCGGTTTTCCAGAAAAAGCGCTGGCTTGCAGGGCGAAGGCTCCGGCCCCCGCCGCCCAATAGAGCAAGAAGCGATCCATAAATTCGATTCCGTCGATCGGCATCGTATAATCGATCACTTCATGGCCAATGTCGCGGCAGAGCTGCGCTGTGCGTTCAATGCCCGCGCGCGTTTCAGCGTCCAGGCTGGCGCCATTTTGCGGCTCTGGTGCATAAGCGATCTTCAACCGGCGTGAGACCGGCTCAGTGATATTGCCGGTGCGGGGCAGGTCGGTTTCGAGGTCGACTTCAGCAGCCGCAAAGAGCGCAGCGCTATCTCGCACAGTCAGCGTCACGGCGTGATTGACCGAAATGTCGACGACACCGGAATCGCGGCTGATGGGAAGTGCGCCCCGGCTTGGTTTCAGTCCGAATAGACCGCAACACGCCGCTGGAATCCGGATTGAGCCGCCGCCATCGCTTGCATGCGCAAACGGGACGACGCGGGCTGCGACCAGTGCAGCGGCCCCGCCAGAAGATCCGCCGGGAATGCGACTGAGGTCATAAGGATTGCGCGTCGGGCCTGTGACCAGTGGCTCGGTGGAGGAGATCAAACCCATTTCCGGGCTGGTCGACTTGCCCAGACAGACCACACCCGCTTTGCGCCAGGCTTTGGCAAAATCACCATCCGATTGCGCGATATAGCCTTCAAATGCGCGGGAGCCGTACAGCGTTTGCGTGCCTTCCCAATCGAGCAGATCCTTAATGAAGGTGGGGATGCCACCAAACGTGCCTTCTGGCGGATTGGCGGCGGCCTCCAGCGCGGCCTCATATGTGTCGGTGGCAACGGCATTGATCATCGGGTGCGCGGCCTGAGAGCGCGCGATCGCCGCTTCCGTCAGTGCAAGCGACGTCGTCTCGCCGTTTCGCAGCATTTCAAGCTGGCTCAAGCCATCTGGGATGGCCTCTGCGGTGTAGCTTGGGTCCGGTGTTTCGGTCGTCGTTGGCATCTCCGCCTCTGGCGTGGCGACGGGCGTATCTGGGGTGGACGCACCAGAGCATGCGGCGACGGGCGCGAGCGCGGCAATGGCGGCTCCAGATTGTAGGATATGACGGCGACTAAAACAGCTCATAGATTCCTCCTAGTATTTTTTGCCAGCCTTGCGCGAGCTTGCTCGCTTGGCAAGACGACCGTAGGGGTAATCGGCCTAGTTTTGCGGGCGGCACTCATGCTTTCAGTCTTGGATTTATTTCGCGTCGGTTTGGGCCCCTCTTCGTCCCACACCGTCGGTCCCATGCGGATCGCGAAACGCTTTTTGCGTGAGGCCGGTAAATTGGGCTTTCTCGCAAATGCGGTCCGCGTGGAGGTTGAGCTACAAGGATCATTGGCGCTGACCGGCGTGGGGCATGGCACAGATAAAGCCGTTGTCCTTGGCTTGCTGGGCTTTCAGCCTGAAACGGCGGACCCGGATCAAGCCGAGGCAGCCTTTCATGAAACAGTCCGGACGAGACGGCTCGCGCTCATTGGTGGACCCGCGGTAGAGTTTCACGCTGTGAAGGACATTCTCTATCGCGGCGATCATGTTCCGGACCTGCATCCAAATGGTATGGCGCTGCGACTTTTCTCCGGCGCGAACGCGGCTGAGCCCAGCTTCATGCGGATCTATTATTCAACCGGCGGCGGCTTCATCGCTTCGGCGCGGCGTCTCTCTAAGCCCGCGAAAGATGACGTCATTGCGGATAAGGGCCGGTCGCCGAACGCATTTGGGTCTGCGGCAGAGCTTCTGGCGCTCTGTCAGGCGCAAGGACTCTCGATCCAGGACCTGATGCTCGTCAATGAAGACCAAAGACGCAAACGGTCCGACACGCTCAACCAGCTAGATCACATCGCGGATACGATGTTGGCTTGCATTGACCGCGGATTGGCGACGGACGGTATTCTTCCGGGCGGCCTCGACGTGGTGCGACGAGCGCCCGACCTCTATCGCAAGCTGAAGGCCGGTGCGGGTGTGAATGAGCGCGAAGCGTTGTTTGATTGGCTCAATGTCTATGCCATGGCGGTCAATGAAGAGAACGCCGCCGGGGGCCGGGTGGTCACGGCGCCGACAAATGGTGCGGCCGGAATCTTGCCCGCGGTGTTGCGCCATTATTGCTGCGAAGATGATGGTACGCCAATCCGGTCTAAGGCGCAGCGGTTTCTGCTCGTGGCGGGGGGCATTGGCCTCCTCTACAAGCAGCGCGCATCGATTTCCGGGGCTGAAATGGGGTGCCAGGGGGAAGTCGGTGTGGCTTGTAGTATGGCCGCAGGCGGACTTGCCGCGGTCTGGGGCGCAACACCGGATCAGTGTCTAGCGGCCGCGGAAATCGGTATGGAGCATAATTTAGGGCTTACCTGCGACCCCGTGGGCGGCCTGGTCCAAGTGCCGTGCATTGAGCGCAATGCGATCGGCACAGTGAAAGCCGTGAACGCGGCGCGCCTCGCTCTGCATCAATCCGGGCAGGGCAAGGTGAGCCTCGACCAAGTGATCGAAACCATGCGCCAAACTGGCCTCGATATGTCGTCGAAATATAAAGAAACCAGCCAGGGCGGGCTCGCCGTCAACGTTGTTGAATGTTGAATCTGTAAGGCTTCAAAGCTTGTGGTTCGTATCAATCGCGGCCAAAATCGAAAAAAACAGACAGGAGCAATTCATGGGACTGTTCAAAACGGCGCTCGCCGCCACCGCATTGGTATCAATGACCGCCCTTACAGGCTGTTCGACCACGGCCTCGTCACCGGCCTCTCGCGCTGATATTTCTTCCTCGAGTTCGCAAGCGCTCAACAAGCTGATACGCGAAAATCCGGCAGCGGCTGCCATCTCGCAGCAAGCCCGGGCGACTTTGATCTTTCCGTCCATCGTGAAAGCTGGATTGGTCCTCGGCGGCGCTTATGGTGAGGGCGAGTTGCGCCAAGCGGGGCGCAATGCAGGCTATTACACGTCCTTCACGGGTTCTTGGGGCCTGCAAGCTGGCGCACAGTCTTACGGTTATGCGGTCTTTTTGATGAACGATGATGCCGTTCGCTATCTCGAAGAGTCGGATGGCTGGGAGATTGGTGTTGGACCAACTGTTGTCGTGGTGAATGCTGGGGTCGCTGAAAATCTGTCCTCATCGACCTTACAAGACGATGCCTACGCCTTCATTTTCGACCAGAAAGGCCTGATGGCAGGCGTCAGCATTGAAGGCACCAAAGTCACGCGCGTAAAGACACGCTAAAGTCTGCCCTATGGTCATTCCGCACGGTGACGCATTGGTCATTTCGCGCGCGCATGGCACACTAACGGAATGGATGGCTTTCAAGGCAAAACGGCCGGGCGCGCGCAGCTCGAATATCCCTTTGGCGATCAAACCCCAGAGGTCGGCGGTACGATCGAAGTGGCGCCGGGCATCTATTGGGTCCGGATGCCGCTGCCATTCTCCTTGGAATGGATCAATCTCTGGCTGATCGATGATGGGGAAAAGGGCTGGACCATTGTCGACACGGGCATGCCGCTCGACGACACCAAGGCAGCTTGGCGGAAAATTTTCGAGGATATGCTCGGCGGCCGCCCCGTTTGGCGGGTCATCGTCACGCATATGCACCCTGACCATATTGGCAATGCGGGCTGGCTAAGCCGAAAATTCCCAGGATCGGAGCTTTGGATCAGCCGTCTGGAATACATTACGTGCCGCATGTTGGTGGCCGATACAGGCCGCACAGCGCCTGAAGCTGGGACGGTCTTTTATCGCCAAGCCGGTTGGAATGACGATCAAATCGAGAGCTATAAAACCCGATTTGGCGGCTTTGGACGGGGCGTTTCGCAACTTCCTGATGTCTATCGCCGATTGGAAGATGGTGACACGTTCGAGATGGCCGGGGCGAACTGGAAAGTGATTATCGGAACGGGCCACTCACCGGAGCATTCATGCTTGTTCAGTCCTGAGCTAAACGTGGTCATTTCCGGCGATCAGCTGTTGCCCAAGATCTCATCGAACGTATCTGTTTTTCCAACCGAGCCTGAGGCTGACCCGCTGAGAGACTGGCTCGAGAGCTGTGAGAAATTGAAGGCCGAATTGCCGAAAGATGTCCTCGTGCTACCCGCGCACAATGAACCCTTTAAGGGCGCGCACGACCGGCTCGATCACTTGATCAAAGGGCATGGGGTGGCTTTAAAACGCCTCAAACAGCGCTTGGGTCAGGATAAAAGGCGGGTCGTCGATGTGTTTCCCGCTATTTTCGGCCGCAAGATCGATGATGAAGTCATCTCCATGGCGACCGGAGAGGCGATTGCTCACCTGAATTATCTGATCCGAACAGGCGAGGCTGAACGCGATATCGATCCGGACGGGATCGCGTGGTACAGCGCCTCGCCATGATCTCGTCACGAAACACCGGTTAAGACAAACCGTGCCGCACCGGGCGCCTTGTTTGGAGATCGCCTTGGATGACTGCAATTGAACCTCTTCTGCGCGCAGCTGATTTTGAGGCAGTCACAGGGATCTTACCGCAATCACTGAAACCGGGTCTTGTCGGCTTGGCGATTCTCGTGCTTGTGGCTATCAAGCGCGCGCTCTTAGGGGTGTGCACACGGCTGAGTAAGCGTTCAACCATGCCCACATCGCTGCATGGATTGGCCACGGGATAAATGGTGTGTTGAAGATGACTGACACAGTTGCAAAACAAGACACCTCGCCAGAGGCGGATCTGACCTTGCAGGACAAGATCAAGAAGGAGATCAAGGAATGGATCAGCCTTCTATCGGTATTTATTCCGGCTTTTCTGATCTTTTCCGGCCTGCTGTACGAGCTCCGGGTCATCCCATCGGAAAGCATGGTGCCGAACCTTCAAGTCGGTGATCGCGTTGCGGTGAACAAGTTTGCTTATGGCTATTCGCGCAACTCCTTGCCTTTCAGCCTCGGGCGGTACGTGCCCCTGCCGGATGGCCGGATTTTTCCAGGGGTCCCCAAACGCGGCGATGTCGCTGTCTTTGAGCACACGCACACACCGCGCGTGATGATCAAGCGCATTATTGGCCTTCCGGGCGATACAGTGACGGTTCGCGACGGTCAGCCCGTTGCGATTAATGGAACGCCGATTGAGCGTACTTTTGTGCGCCGGGTCCGCTATAGACAGCATGATAGCCGCGCCTATGTAACGGCAGCTGAATTTACCGAATCCTACGACGATGCGACCTGGCTGACCCACGATATTGATGGCGAAACAGGGACCAATATTTCCGTCACGTTCACGGTGCCTGAAAAGCATTATCTGTTCATGGGCGACAATCGCGACAATTCGATGGATGGGCGCAATGTGAGCGGACATTGCCCGGCCAATGCGCAAGGCGTCATCGAAGAAGCTGGCTGTCCGCCGCGCCCGGGTTGGTCGCCAGAACAAGCGTCGATTGGCTTAGTGCCCTACCAGAATTTGATCGGCCGCGCCGACACGGTTTTGTTCTCATTCTATCGCTGCTCACGAGCGCAAGCAGAGCCGTGTATGAAGAAACGACTCTGGCGCGGATTGTAGCAAATTTCACGCTTCTAATTCACTGTAAATCGACCTTGGTCGCGTATGACCGATGGCTTGCATCATGCGATTAAGCCATTCGGGACGTAAGGCTGTGAAGTATAATTTGTATCGCCCAGACGAGCTGTCTGCCGAGCAGTGGCAGATTTACGCCGCGCTGCGGGATGCGCGTGATATCTATGACAATCCTTTCTTCGATCCTGATTTTGCGAAGCTCGTCGGGGAGGTGCGCGAGGATACGCGCATTGGATTTGCGAGCGATGATGCTGGTGTCTTTGCGGTTTGGCCGATGCACATCCGGCCCGGAAACTGGGCGCGGCCAATCGGGTCTCCGTTCTCTGACTGGAATGGCCCCATCTTGGCCGCGAATGTTGAACTTTCGCCGCAGGAAATTCTGGCTGGCTTTGATATTTCAGGCTTCACGACCAACGGGTTCCTGCCGCAATCCCGCGCGACAAGCGCCACTTTAAAACGTAGCGGCGCGAATCTGAGCGATCTGTCAGGGGGGTGCGAGGCGTTTCTCGAAGACCAAAAGGCTCAATGGCCGAAGCACTTCAAAAAGATGCGCCGCATTTACCGCAATATCGAGCGCGACTTTTCCGAGATGCGCTATGAATGGGATGATCGCAGCGACGAAGCTTACGCACAGCTGATCGAGTTGAAGCAGGCGCAATATCAACGCACAGGATTCTTCGATGTTTTGAAGGCTGAATGGGTGCGCGACCTGTTCGACCGCTTGCGCACTTTTGAAGGGCCTCGTTTGCGGGCGCGGTTGATTTCGATCTATTTCGACGACGTCCAAGCGGCGAGCGAGTTCAATCTGCAGTCAGATAAGATCCTACACGGCTGGATCACCGCGTTTGACCAGGACTATAAATCCTATTCTCCAGGCCATGTTCTGTTGCAGGAAACGCTTGGATGCATGTGTCAGCACGGCTTGCGAATGTACGATTCAGGGCCGGGCCTTGATAAGTATAAGCGCAACTATTCGAATATGCAGACGCTGATCGAGTCAGGCGTGATTTCTGGCGCGCCTGTACAGCTGTCACCGGAGCGGGTTGCGGGCCGGGCCTGGAGCCTTGGTGAGCACGTTATGCCAGCCCAAGCCCGCCGTTTGATGGCGCGTGCCCGCCGTCGGATGGATCAGATTGCATCTGTCGAAACCAGTATGACGGGCCGTGCCAGCGGCGTCCTCAGCGCCTTACAGAATCGACCAAATTAAGCATTGCCGGACTTGAAGCGGGTCGCCAACCTGGCTAATCGCCGAGGTTGAAGCAAAGCCACGGGGTGGTTCTGGTCGGAATGAGCGATGCATCAAAACCCAAGCCCATGCGAGGCCCGATCATTGTCTCGCGCCATGGACGTCCAGCATTGGATCGTTCGGCGGGACCGAAGCTGACTTGGCAAGAATATCGAGATTGGTGGGACCGCTATGAGGCGGGCAGTCTTGCAGATGATCAAACACCGCCAGACAAGCTCAAAGCCGCTGTTGCGGATGTCGATCTCGTTCTGAGTTCGGTGCGTCCGCGGGCCAAGGAGACAGCCAATTGGGCTACAGACGGCCGCGATCCCGAGCCGCATGAGGTCTTTAACGAAGCGCCCCTGCCGCCGCCGCGGTTCAAGTCGCGGACCTATTTGCCCAAGACTTGGAACATCTTCGCGCGCACCGCTTGGCTTTGGGGGCATCGTTTAGATGGCGAGAGTGTCGACGAAGCGCGGACGAGAGCCCAACGCGCTGCCGAAAAACTGCATGCGACCGCTGAAGGTAAATCGGTCTATCTCGCTGCGCATGGATGGTTCAATCGTATGCTGCGTCGTCCCCTCAAACGCTTAGGCTGGGTCTGCGTCTACGATGGCGGCGACAATTACTGGAGCTACCGCGTTTATGAATATCGTGGAAAATCCTGAAATCGCCATTGAGGCGAGTGACAACCGGCTCTAGGGTGCCCCGCAAACCAAAAAATGAAGAGCGGATCGATCGATGGCGACCAAGGCAAAACCCGTAAAAGACATGAGTTTCGAAGAGGCCTTGGCGGAACTCGAAACGATTGTGCGCCAGCTTGAGCAGGGCGATGTGGAGCTGGAAAAATCGATTGCGATTTATGAACGTGGCGCCGAGCTGAAAAAACATTGCGAAGCGCGGCTCAAATCGGCCGAATTGAAAGTTGAGCAAATCGTCCAAGGCGGCGATGGCGAGCCAAAGACAGAGCCAGCGAGTTTTGACTGATGGCTGCCGATGGCGAACCTGATTTCGGGCGACGCCTGATCGAAATTGCCGATCGCGTGACGGTCGCCTTGGATCAACTGATCCCACCCGCCCAAGGACCAGAAGCCGACCTGATGCGGGCCATGCGCCACTCAGCGCTCGCCAATGGCAAGCGGATGCGGCCTTTCTATGTGATTGAAGTTGGCGCGATTTTCGACGCGCCGGAAAAGAGCTTACTGCGCACGGCGGCAGCGCTCGAATGCGTCCACTGTTACTCGCTGATCCATGATGATCTGCCCTGTATGGACGACGATGATTTCAGGCGCGGTCAACCGACGGTGCACAAAGCCTTCAACGAAGCGACGGCGGTCCTGGCAGGCGACGCATTGTTGACTCTTGCTTTTAAGATCCTCGCCAATCGAGACACCCATCAGGACGCCAATATCCGGCTAAAACTGATCGAGCGCTTGTCAGATGCGTCAGGTGCCCTCGGCATGGTGGGCGGGCAAATGATCGATATGTTGGAAGACGAAAGCCCGCGTGACCTCAACACGATTACGCGCATGCAGCGCCTCAAAACGGGGGCGCTGATTTCCTATGCGGTTGAAGCTGGTGGGATCATTGGCGGCGCGAATGAAGCTGAACGCAACGCGCTGCATGGGTTCGCCCATGATTTGGGGCTGGCCTATCAAATCTCAGATGATTTGCTCGATGCCACGGGAAATGAGGCAGATGTTGGAAAACCTCTGCGCACAGATGAAACCGCTGGGAAGGCCAATTTTGTTACGCTTCTGGGCGTAGAACAAGCCGAAGAACGGGTGCGGCTCCTCGCCGCGCAAGCGAAAGAACACCTCGCTATTTTCCGCAATCGCGCCAATATCCTGCTGCAATCGGTTGATTTTGTTTTAGATCGCAAACACTAAGAGCGTCTTAGTTTCATCCAAAAGACGCCGAAGGGCTGAACGGAGGATGCCCAATGACAGACCTGAAGAACGTGCGTCTGCTTGACGACGTCACATCTCCGGCGGACTTGAAAGACAAGTCCCGCGACGAGCTAAAGCAAATTGCGAATGAAGTTCGTGATGAAGTCATTGATGCTGTGTCTGTCACAGGCGGCCATCTTGGTGCGGGTCTGGGCGTTGTTGAGCTAACGGTGGCGATCCACTCTGTGTTCGATACGCCGGAAGACAAGCTGATCTGGGATGTCGGCCACCAATGCTATCCGCACAAAATCCTGACTGGCCGCCGCGACCGCATACGCACGCTGCGCCAAGGCGGCGGTTTGTCCGGCTTTACCAAACGCGCCGAGAGCGAGTTTGATCCGTTCGGCGCTGCGCATGCCTCAACCTCCATCTCTGCCGCTCATGGCTTTGCCACATCGCGCGACTTGCAAGGCAAAGACAATCACGTCGTCTCGGTCATTGGAGATGGCTCAATGACAGCGGGCATGGCCTATGAGGCGATGAACAATGTTGGCGGCGATCAAAAGCGCCAAGTCGTTATTCTCAACGATAATGATATGTCGATCGCGCCGCCCGTTGGCGCGATGAGCCATTACTTTAGCCGTTTGGTCTCTAGCCGCTCTTATCGCGGTCTGCGCCGATTTGCGAAATCTGTGGCGAAACCCATCGGCCTCGAGAACCCAGCGCGCAAAGCCGAAGAATATCTGCGTGGCTTCGCCATGGGCGGAACCATGTTTGAAGAGCTTGGCTTCTATTATGTCGGACCGATTGATGGTCACGATCTGGATGTCCTCATTCCGGTCCTTGAGAACATCAAAGAGATGCAGCGCCCCGTCCTGTTGCATGTGGTCACTCAGAAAGGCCATGGCTATGCGCCGGCGGAGAATAGCGCCGATAAGTATCACGGGGTCTCTAAGTTCAATGTCGTCACGGGCGAGCAGCAGAAGTCCAAGCCGGGCGCGCCGAAATACCAAGACGTATTTGGCCAAACCTTGGTTAAGTTGGCTGAAAAAGACGAGAAAATCTGCGCCATCACTGCTGCGATGCCATCTGGCACGGGCGTCAACATTTTCCAGAAAGCCTTCCCAGACCGCGCCTTTGATGTCGGCATTGCCGAGCAACATGCGGTGACTATGG
>JBCBDI010000052.1:0-13246 GCA_038529885.1 Pseudomonadota bacterium | reverse complement strand
CACTATCTAACACCGTCACGATGCTAGATAGTGAGAGGAGCAAGCAAATTATGATGATCGATCGAGATTTCGCCGCGCAACTCCAAGGGAAGGGCGTATTGACCACTGAGGTCCTGTATTATCGTCCAGATTATCGCAGCCTCCTGCAGAGTTTTGTTTGGCAAACTATGGACGAGGCACCGAAGTTTCCGCGCTTGGCGCAGTTTCTAGATCATTGGCGCCGTGAAATTGATGCGGTCATCCATTCCATCCGGATCGCGCATGCCGATTGGATTGGGCCGACTGAGTTTCGACCGGTGTATGGTGAGTTTCGGTTGAACTGAGAACTGCGATTTTCGCGCTCGCCCTTCGACTTCGCTCAGGGTGAGCGCTTATCTCACGACATACTCATCCTGAGCGAAGTCGAAGGATGAATACGCCTCAAACTTCGTAAAAGCCGCTAGCGCCCAAGCTCTTGCTTCAAGAAGGCATTCTCTTGCCGCAGCGTTTGTAACTCTTCAACCATCGGCGACAGGCTCGCGGCGAGTTCTTGTTCTGTAAAACGCGGTGTAATGAATTGCGGGCAGTTCCAGTCGAACGCCTCAATATCGATCGTGAACAAGCGCTCCACTTTGCCTTGCCCGTCAATATAAAGCGTCTCTGCGAGCTCGAGATTTGAGCTCGCCTCAACAACGCTTGCGTTTCCCAACAGTTTCAACCGTGCGCGGTTTGGGTAATCCATCAAAAACAAAGAGACGCGTTTCTCGGTTTGGAGATTGCCGACGGAGACATATTGTCGATTGCCGCTATAGTCCGCGAAGCCGAGCGCTGTCTCCGACAAGACCTTTAGAAACCCGGGAGGCCCGCCGCGATGTTGGATATAAGGCCAGCCATCTTCTGAGACCGTGGCCATGTAAAAGCTGTCGCGCATGGCGATAAACGCGGCCTCGCGGTCGCTGAGGCCTGCTGGCGCTGGCCGCGCCGTCATGCCTGCGTACATGTCGCGAGAGCCCCGCGCCTCTTGTTCGGCTTTCACATGATCGGTGAAGGCGATATCTCCGAAGTGTTTCATGACAGGCTCCTTTGTGCGGCTGAGTTAGGTCGCATAAAGGCAATATGAAACCATAGGATCCGGAATAAGCCTCATTCCGAGACTGCGAGACAATCTCTTGGGCGACTATGATGCTTCGGCGTCGATGGCGGATTGTACCACTTCATAAAAGGCTTGGCGGTCCGGGTTCTCGCCATCGCGCAATCCCATGGCGCTGCGCCAAGATGAGTTTGAGGCAATCACCAATTGGCGATTGGGATCTATGAAAATGCCTTGGCCAAAAATTCCCTGGGCCGCATAGGTTCCGTCATCAAACGTCCACCATTGGTAGCCATAGCCATCCGGGCCCCGTGGGACGTCCGCTTTCTTGCTTGTGGCGTTCTCGATCCAGGTGTCTGGCACGATCGCTTCACCATTGATCTTGGCGCCTTCCAGGATGAACTGACCGAAACGGGCAAAGTCACGGGTTGCGGCTTGGATGCAACATCCGCTGACCTCGGTGCCATCTTCGTTCAACAGCCACGTCGCTTTTTGCTCCATGCCATAGGCCGCCCATACTTTTTCTGAGAGATAGTCCGCGAGCGTTTTGCCGGTCGCTTGCGCCACTAGGATCCCAATCAGATTGGTTTCTCCGGTTGAATAATTCCAAACGTCGCCCGGCGGGTGAGCCCTTGGCAGGGCTTTCATATAGCTGACCAGGTTGGACGAGCCGTCTTCTGATACGTGGTCATTAAACAGCGCGACGTCAGACGTTGGATCTTCATAGTCTTCGATCCAGCGCACGCCGGACGTCATGGTAAGGAGCTGTTCGACCGTCACTGCATCATACGCGGACCCGTTCAGGTCGGATATGTATTTCGAAACGGGATCGCTTAGGCTTTCAATATAGCCGTCTTTAATGGCGGCCCCGACCAGCGTTGAGGTGAAGGATTTGGCCACCGAGAAGCTCGTCCAGCGCCCGGTTTCATCAAAGTCCAGGCCATACCCCTCATACCGAATTGCGCCATTGTGAAGGATGACCAGAGCCGAATGCTGCTGTTTCGCCATGTAGGCTTCGATATCGATGTCCAAGGATAACGCCGGTCCTTCTGGCAGGGCTCTTACAGTATCAGAGATCGGGATGTCGTGCGTATCGACCATGAACCACACCCGGTCGAGCATGCGGAACCCGGCGTCCCGCTGGTCTTGGCTCCAAAACAAGACATTGCCATCGCTGGGCGGGTTTGCCAGCAAGCGCCGCCAATCTGGCCCAATCATCCACCAAACAATCGCTGCGAGTAGGGCCACGATACCGAGGCCTATCCCTAACCGTTTCATGCGCTTCCTCCGGTCGCCTCTATGCTTATTTTTTAGGCTTATACGCTTCGTTTTTGAGATTCCAAATCGGGGTTCGGATCGCCATCCATAGGATCAACACCGTCATTCCAGCGGCGGGAACGATCGCGATTTTGTAAGGTCCAAAGGCATCCACCAGCCAGCCCATGACCGCAGCGCCCAAGGGCGTTCCCGCCATGAAGCCCAATTGATAAATGGAGAGCACGCGTGCCAGCTGATCCTTGGGTGCCGCATCCTGGACGATCGATCGGCTCATTGCGATCGATACCCCGCCTGACAAGCCCCAGACGAAGACGATCATCAGAAAGACTTCATGCGGGACTTTGGTCATCATTGGCAGGATGGCCAACGATCCGAGCAATTGCGCGGTCAGCAGAAGCCGGCCCTGTCGTTTGATGTTCTTGACCAAGGATAAGGCCACTGAAGACACAAACGCGCCGAGCCAGAAGGTCACGAACATGTCGCGAATGCCATCGCCAGAAAGACCGTAAACGTCGCGATTGATGATGGGTAAGACCACCAGGAAGGCGCCGATCACGAAAATGCCGACGCCGAACATAAGCACCGTCATAGCCCATAGCTTGGCGTCGCTAGCGACGACTTTGAAGCCTTCGGCAATGTCTCCAAAGGCGGCGCCAAAGCCCGAACGCCCGGTTTTCACTTTACGGCCTTTGGCGAGCAAGAAGGCAAGCACCGCGCCGGAGGCAAGGACCGCGCCCTGGACCACAAGAAGCGCCCATGAATTGATCGGGCCGACGCCGAAACCGCCGAGCCACATCGGCATTTTCGTCATCTTATCGGCATAACCGCCGAGCACGAGCCCCGCGATTTGAGCGCCGAACTGAGCCAGCGTGGCGAACGCGATCCCTTGCTGTAAGGTGACCCCTGAACCGACGCGCCCGCGCCGCTCGACGACTTCGTTCAAGATGGAATCGCGCGCTGGCATCATGAAGGCGCCAACAGTCCCGAGCGCTAAGCCATAGGCGATCATCAGTGGGTAAGAGAGATTGTCAGTTGCCAACGCATAGGCCAGCCCAAACGCGGGCAGGGCAGCAAATAGATGCAGGATCATGAGGAGCGGCTTGCCTGAGGCCCGCTCTGCGACCACGCCGCCAATCAGCAGGAAGATCACGGATGGACCGGAGAGTGCAAGATTGGCAATGCCGAGCTCCGTTCCGCCGAGCCCGAGCTTGTTCGTTATCAAGTATGGAAACAGCACCATTTGCAGACCAAAAGCGATGAACCATGTCGCTTGGACTGAAAGGTAGGCAGGAAGCTCGACCTTGACCCCGCGCCGGGCTTTTCGAGCCATCATAGACTGCGCGGTTTCGAGCAAGGATGCGCCCGCGCTCATCGCCGAACCCATGCCGCTCATAGGCGATCGGGCTTCGTCCAAAATGTCCGGATCTTCGAGATTTTCGGCCGTTTTCGGCTCTTCGGTCATAGCTCGCTTGCCCTTGCTCCCAGCAGTTTAACCTGTCCCGTGATTTGCATTCGCGCAACAGGAAAAGTGTACTTACCCAAGCGCCAAGTCTTGGAGGCGTCTCATGTGCATGATAGGCAGGGAATAGTTCTCGTTAGGAGGGACCATCATGAGAGCCATGCGACAGTTGGGAAGTTGGGGGCTGGCGCTATTTTTGATCTTCATGTTCTTGCAGGCGACCATCCATCCATTGCCGAACCCACCGGAAGGCTCGGTGAAGCTTTTTGATCCGCCCGGTCAGAACATTGTGTTCGCCACGCTCGCGGCCAATACGCAGATCCCACTGTTTGAGCCAACAGGGCGCATTTTGGTCGCCATTGCAGAGCTCTTAGCGGCTTTCCTGCTTCTATTGCCGATGACCCGGCGGTCAGGGGCGATCTTGTCTTTCCTGATACTAGCGGGCGCCGTGACGCTTCATTTGATGCCCGGAATGCTCGGTCGTGAAACTCCGCTTTCACTTAATGGGAGCGAGACCGATGGCGGGGCGCTGTTCGCGCTCGCGGTCGCAATGCTTACCGCGAGCATACTTTTATACGTCGTGCATCCGGCGAAAAAGTAAACGAAATCTCATTAGAATATTAACCCCTTAAGGGCACTGTCCGCCGGTAAGATTCAGGTTAGGTCAGATGAGCGATCCTATTTCTATTGAAGACCGTCAGGCCAATGGCGGACAGACACGGCGCATATTGCTGCGGCGGCTGATCGACTTTATCGCGCTGCCCGCCTCTCAGGTGGCGCCGCAAGACCGCTCTATGGGCGGCGATATTTTGCTCGATATGCTCTTGCACGCGACGGATTCAGATCGCCTTCATTGTGCTAAGCGGATCGCGGTCCTGAAGGATGCGCCGCGGCGGCTGCTTCGCTATCTCGCGCAGTGCAATATCGATATTGCGCGTCCATTGCTGGAAGAGAGCGAGTCTTTTGATAGTTCGGATCTGCTGGAAATCATCGATCAAGTCTCGCCCGAACACCGGGTGCTGATCGCAAGCCGTAAAGTCGTTCCAGCGAGTGTTACCGATCAGCTGGCGCGCCGGGGTGAGATCAGCGCCATCAAAGCACTTATTCAAAACAAAGGCGCTGAGCTTTCTGAAACCGCCATTGATGTCTTGATCGAACGGTCTCGCAAAGAGAATGCGCTTCCCAACCTGCTGATCACGCGGTTGGAGCTGAAACCGGCGCAAGCCATGGCCATGTTTTGGTGGTCAGATCGAGACACCCGCCGCACCATATTACAACGGCATGCAGCCGATCGCTCGGAGATGGTCTCCATGTGTGCTGATGTTTTTGCGCTGGCGGCCGAAGAGGGCTGGTCTGACCCGGTCTCTCGTAAAGCCTTACAGCTGATTGAACGGCGGCAACGCAATCGCGCCGCGATTGAACGTAGCGACTATGATAGTCTTGAGCACGCGATCGAGGCAGCGGTCACGCTGGGCATGTCGCCTGAGCTTGTCCAAGAGATTGGCTATCTGGCCGGGGTCAAACCTGTGACCAGTGCAAAGATATTGAGCGATCGCGGCGGAGAAGGCATCGCGGTCTTGTGTAAGGCCACCGGACTAAAGAAGCCTGCACTGACCAGTCTTTGGACATCGCTTAAGCACCCGATCGAGCAAGAAGATGGGTCCCCTCACGTGCTCTACACGCATCTTCTTGAAACCTATGACTTGTTGAGCGTCTCGAAAGCCCAAACCACGCTCAGATATTGGAATTGGTCGCTTTCATCTGCCTATTCGCCGATGCGGATGAAGCGCGCTGACATGGCCGAGATGAGCGCCAATGATGAATCTTCATTCTCTACAGCGCGCCGCACAGCGAGCCTGGTTTTTGGCAAGTAAGAATATTTTGCACATTCAGGACCGGTTTAGGCTGGTCAAATGCTATTTCGGGTTCTAATTCCGGCGAGAAGCAAGAAGATCAGAACCGGAGCGACTGGGCGCGTGGGCTACTTTGTCGGATTAATTTTTGTTCTTGTCGCGCTGTGGCTTGGGCTGTCTTGGGATTATTCGCTCAAGACTGTGATCGCGTCGCTGGGCGCGGTCTCCGTGCTTTTGTCGGCGATCTTAGCCTATCGTTTTGACATCCTGGACCGTGAGGGCTCGCCTTATGCGCGGCTGCCCAATCTAATGGTCTACTGGTTCTGGCTGATGATTGAGATTTTCAAAGCCAATTGGGTCGTCATCAAAGCGTGTCTGAAATCCACGCTCGATATCAATCCAGCTTTGGTGAAGGTCAAAACGGGTTGCGAAAGCGATTTGGCGCGTACGGTGTTCGCCAACTCGATCACGCTGACCCCCGGCACGGTGAGTGTCGAGGTCGAGGGCAATAAGATCTTGGTGCACGCGCTCTACGAAGAGTCGGCTGGCCCGGGCGCGTTTGATGATATGGATCGCCGGTCTCGCGAAGCCTGCGATGGGAAAGCGAAGATCGCATGATTGGCGCCGCTGCTCTCGCCCTTGTGGTCGCGATCGCGCTCATGCTCGTCCGAGCATTGCGTGGCCCCACGCTGTATGACCGCGTGCTTGCGGTAAACTCGCTTGGTACGAAGATTATCCTTCTGCTGGGGGTCATCGGTTTCCTCACCGGCCGTCCAGATTTTCTCGATATTTCAATCCTCTATGCGTTGATCAATTTTGTTTCGACGATCGCGATTTTGAAGTTCTTCCGGTATCGCTCTTTCCAGGTTTCGCTGGACCGTCGTGGTCGGGGAGGCTCGCGATGAGTGTGATTTTGGAATACTTCCACGCCTTCCGTCCGGCCTTGGGCTCAGCTCTGCTTTTGGTCGGTGCCATCCTGGCCGTGATCGGGACCATCGGTGTTCTGCGCTTCCCAGATTTCTACACTCGCCTGCACGCGGCGAGTGTGACGGATACAGCTGCTGCAACTTTGGCTATCTTGGGCATGGTGCTTCTCGCGCCGAGCCTGGCGGTTGTGTTCAAGCTCGCTGTGGTCTGGTTGTTCTTGTTCCTGACAGGACCAACATCCTCGCACGCGGTGGCCAATGCCGCCCATACGGCGGGCCTTCAGCCGATGATTGGCAAGCTCAACGAAGATGAGGGAGGCAGCCAGTGACCGGATTTGAGGGCGCAACGTTCGCCATCGATCTTTTGAACATTACCCTGCTGACCATTCTGTTCGTGGTCGCCATCGCTATTGCACGTTTGCGCAGCTTGTTTGCGATTGTGATGCTGTCCGGCATTTACTCACTCGTGTCCGCAACCTGGTTTGTGGCGCTGGATGCCGTCGACGTAGCATTTACTGAAGCCGCCGTGGGGGCAGGTATTTCAACGGCGCTGTTCCTCGGCGCTATGGTTTTGACTTCGCGCACGGCGAAAGCTGAAAAGGGCGCGAGCCGCATCATTCCGCTGATCGTCGTGATCGCAACCGGCGCCATGCTGATTTATGCGACGATCGATTTGCCTGGCTTTGGCGACGCAATATCGCCTGCAAATACGGGCGTCGGCACTGAATTCCTTCAGCGCACCTATCCTGAAATCGCGATCCCGAACGTGGTCACCGCGGTGTTGGCCAGCTATCGGGGCTTCGATACGCTCGGCGAGGTGGGTGTTGTGTTTGCTGCCGGTTTAGGCGTGACGCTGTTGCTTGGCTTTGGCGAACGCTCATTGGGCGCGACGGTGCGCCGCGAAGATCGCGTTCCGACCCGTAAAAAGGACGAGGAAGAGTCATGAAGGGCGACCATCACGTCATTCTCCGCGTCGTTGCCAAAGCGCTGATCCCAGTCATCGCGCTTTATGGCTTCTATGTGCACTTCCACGGCGAATACAGCCCTGGCGGTGGCTTCCAAGCGGGCGTTATTCTGGCCGTCACAGTCATCCTTTATTCGCTGATTTTTGGCATCGCACCGACCATGCGAGCGATCACGCCAGGCTTTGCGCGTTTTATCGCTGGATCGGGCTTCATTATCTATATCGGGGTTGGCGTCTGGGCGCTGCTTATGGGCGGAAACTTCCTCGACTATGATGCGCTGTTCCGCGAGGAGCCAGGCGGCCATGTCGGACAACATGTCGGCATTATCGTGATCGAGATTGGCGTCTTGTTTGCTGTTGCCGGCTCTATGGTGTCGATCTTTTACGCCTTTGCCGGCCGCGTCAGCGAAATTCGAGACGAGGACTGGTAGGCATGCTGGAATTCATCCTCGAACGCGGAAACTATTGGGCGATCATCGGACTGATGATGATTGGCCTCTATATCTCTTTCGCGGCGACCAATTTGATCAAACGCCTTGTCGGTCTGGGCACGTTCCAAACCTCGATCATCCTGTTTTACATTTCTCTATCCCGGATTGATGGCGGGACAGCGCCGATCTTGTTCGGCAAAGACTATGGCAAAAGCAAAAGTCACGACAAAACCGATGACTATGGCGCGGAAGGCTCTGACTATGCGAGCGCTGACGCCGGTCATGGCGGATATGATGGCGGCCATGGATATGGCTCAGAGGGCCTTGAAAATGTTTACTCCAATCCGCTGCCGCATGTTTTGATGCTGACGGCGATTGTGGTGGGTGTCGCGACGTTGGCTGTCGGTCTCGCCATCATTGTTCGTATTCGTGAAGCTTATGGCACGGTCGAAACGGACGAAATTCGCGCCATGGATCTGGAAGTGGCGATTTCCGAAGCCGCAGCGCAAGCCGAAGAAAGCGGGGCAGGGACCGCATGATCGAATTGATCTCATCCATGGTGCCCGCCGACATGGCGGCGCATGCCCCCGCGCTGCTCGTCGTCGCGCCAATGTTGCTCGCGCCCGTGGCGGCCTTCATGCCAAATGGGCGTTTGGCTTGGATTCTCAGCATTATCGCGACGGGCTTTTCGCTGCTCATGGCGATCACTTTGCTGGCGCAAGTGCGCTCTGTCGACGGCGGCGCAGTGCTCTCCTACGCGATGGGCGGGTGGACACCCGACGCTGGGATCGAGTTTCGCATCGACTCTTTGAATTCCATGGTCTTGCTCTTGGTGAGCACGATTGGCTTTTTGGCCGCTATCTTTAGCTGGCCCAGCGTCCAAGCGGAGATCCGCGAAGCCAAGCGCGCCATGTTCTTTGCCGCCTATTTGGTCTGTTTCACTGGTCTCTGCGGCGTCGCCTCCACGGGCGATGCGTTTAACCTGTTCGTCTTCCTCGAGATCAGCTCGATTGCGACTTATGTCCTCGTCGCGCTCGGCGCGCGCCGGGACCGCCGCGCGCTTCCTGCAGCTGGCAATTACCTTCTGCTGGGCACGATTGGCGCGTCCTTCTTCGTGGTCGGTGTCGGCTTCCTCTATGCCGCAACCGGAACGCTGAATATGGCGGAACTCGCCATTCGCTTGCAGCCGTTGCAAGGCAACAAGGCGGTGCTGGCTGGCTATGCGTTTATCTTTGTCGGCCTCGGCATCAAAGCGGCCATGTTCCCGCTGCACCAATGGTTGCCGAACGCCTATGCCTATGGCCCGAGCTTCGTCACCATGTTCTTGGCGGCAACAGCCACCAAAGTCGCAATCTATGCGCTGGTACGGTTCTTGTTCACCGTGTTCGGCTTGGAGTTCTCCTTCGAGGGCTCCACGCTGATCTGGATCCTCATGCCGACAAGCATAGCGGCGATGATTGCCTGCTCCTTCCAAGCTGTCTTCCAAACCGATGTGCGCCGGACACTCGCCTACTCATCTGTGGCGCAAGTCGGATACATGCTGCTCGGTGTTTCCATCGGTACTGCCGCCGGCGTGTCAGCGGGTATGTTCCATCTCGTCAATCACGCGCTTATCAAAGGCGCGCTCTTCATGGCGCTTGCCGGTGTGGTCCTCTCCTATCAAGGTACCAGCTTGAATGATTTCAAAGGCCTAGGCCGGTCTGCACCTTGGACGATGACCGCTTTTGCGATTGGCGCGGTTTCCCTCATTGGTATCCCGCTGACGGCCGGGTTCCAATCGAAATACGCATTGGTCTCAGCCCTATTTGAACACGGCTGGTGGTGGGCTGTTGCCGTGGTCATGTTCTCAAGCTTGTTGGCGGTGGTCTATATGGGCCGCATTCTGGAAGCAGTGTTCTTTCGAGCGCCGGTCAATCCAAATAAAAGACGCAAAGAAGCGCCGCTCTTGATCCTGGTTCCACTCTGGATTCTCGCCGTGGCGAACATTTGGGTCGGCGTCCAAGGCGGCTTTGTCGCGGGTCTTGCAGATGATGCGGCGGCATCCTTGTTTATCGGAGGTGGGTCATGAGTGGTGAAATGGCCATTTCCGCAGCCCTATTGCTGCCGCTTCTGATTTGCGCAGGCATTTGGCTGGCCGGGCGTGTTCCGGATCTGCGCGAAGCGGTAACGCTGGTTGGCGCTGCCGGTCTGTTCGTGATTGCGATTGTGATTGCGAGCATGGTCTCTTCCGGCCAATCGCCAGAATTGAGCCTCGGCGAGGCCGTTCCAGGGCTAGAGTTTGCGTTCAAAGCTGAACCGCTCGGTGCCCTGTTTGCGCTGGTCGCGAGCGGGCTCTGGATCGTCAACAGTTTCTATTCGATCGGCTATATGCGCGGCAATCGCGAGCGCAATCAGACCCGGTTCTATATGTGCTTTGCCATCGCTCTGTTCGGGGCGATGGGCGTTGCGCTTTCAGCTAACCTGTTCACGCTGTTCGTGTTCTACGAAATCCTGACCCTGTCGACCTATCCTTTGGTGGCGCACAAGGGCGACGCCAATGCGCAGCGCGGCGCGCGGATCTATTTAATGACGCTGCTCGGCACCTCGATTGGCTTCCTTTTGGTCGCGGTCATCTGGACAGGCGCGCTTGCCGGGAGCTTGGACTTCGTTCCGGGCGGATTGCTGCAACAAGCCGAAGGTCTGACCCCAGTGGTCGCGAGCGCCTTGCTGCTCTTGTTTGCTTTCGGGGTGGGTAAAGCGGCTTTGATGCCATTCCATTTCTGGCTGCCAAACGCCATGGTCGCGCCAACGCCGGTTTCGGCCTTGCTACACGCGGTGGCGGTTGTGAAGGCCGGTGTGTTCACCATCCTCAAAGTCGCGATCTATATTTTCGGTGAAGAGATTTTGAACGCGACGGCCTCGCGCGAATTCATTCTGGGCGTCGCCTGTTTTACCATTGTCGTTGCCTCTTTGGTGGCGATGACCAAGGATAATCTCAAAGCCCGGTTGGCCTATTCAACCGTTGCGCAGCTCGCTTATGTGACCTGTGGTGCCATGCTGGCAGACCCGGCTGGCTTTATGGGTGGATCGCTGCAAATCGCGGCGCACGCCGTCGGTAAGATCACGCTCTTCATGTGTGCGGGCGCTATCTATGTCGCGACTGGACTGACGAACATTTCGGATATGAGAGGGCTCGGCAAACGAATGCCGCTGGTCTTTATCGCCTTCTTCGTGGCGTCCTTGTCGATCATCGGTATTCCGCCGCTTGCTGGGGACTGGCCGAAATATGAGTTGATGCAAGGCGCCGCGGATGCTGATTTGGATTATGTCCCGATCATCCTGATCATCTCATCCTTGCTGAACATTGCTTACTTGCTGCCAATCCCGATCCTCGCGCTCATGCCGCCTCCGGGAACACCTGAGCCTGCGCCTTATAAGCGTCCTGGCGGCGCGCCGATGCTGACCGTGGCCGCTCCGTGTTTCACGGCCCTCTTGTGCTTGCTCATGTTCTTTACGGTGGGCCCCATCTCGGAATTCCTCGAACCAGCAACTGGTGAGCGCATTCCGACAGCCTATATGACGACCGGAGGTGCTCCATGACCCTTCCTCCAGAACGCGATGCCAGCGGGCGCTTTGTAAAGCCCGAGCCAGATGAGCCGCTCAAGCCATCCAATGAAGGCATGCACCCGCTCTCTAAATTCCTGTTCGGCTGGGTCGACTCGCCACGGACGCCTTTGCTGCTGCTGATTTTGGTGATCTTGATTTCGGTTGGGCTGATCGTCGTTGATCTCGCGATCTATCGCAAAGAGTATCTCGATTTTGCGAAAGCCACGGGCTTCTATGCGATTTGGGGCTTTTCGGCCTTTGCCATCGCGGTCCTCTCCGGTTGGCCGCTCGGCAAACTGTTGCGCCGCGATGAAGACTATTATGGCGAAGCCGATACGACGCCGCAGGATGTGGAGTCAGACTCGTGAGTGGCTTGCTGGGAACGATCAATCCAGGCCTGATCCTGGTCCTTGTCGGCTTCATTGGCTGCCTGGTGCCGGTGCGCCGCGTGCGCCAAGCCTTGATGGTGGGTACGCCTGTCATAGCCATGCTGCTTCTGGCGCTGGCTGAGCGCGGAACCGATCTCGCGACCACTTCAGTGCTCGGCATCGATTTGGTGCTCTATAAAGTCGACAGCCTTTCCTTCATTTTCGGCTTGGCCTTCCTGATCGCGTCGTTCTTGAACGCAGTTTATGCACTGCACACAGATGATCGCCTGCAAGATGGTATGGCGCTGGCTTATGCGGGCGCAGCCGTTTCTGCGACCTTTGCCGGCGACCTGATGACCCTGTTTATCTTCTGGGAGATCACAGCTGTCAGCTCGGTCTTCTTGATCTTAAGGGCAGGGACCAAAGCCGCCTATCAGGCAGCGATGCGCTATCTCGGCGTGCAGATCTTCTCCGGGGTCTTGCTCCTGGATGGTCTCGCCTATGTCTACAAATCAACCGGCAGCCTTTCCCTAGAAGCCTTTACCAGCTTCGATCAGCCGGGCGCGAAATTCATCTTTGTCGCCTTCGCGATCAAAGCCGCCTTCCCATTCCTGCACAATTGGCTGCAGGACGCGTATCCAAAAGCGACCGTGGTCGGCGCGGTTGTCTTGTCCGCCTTTACGACCAAGCTCGCCGTTTATGCCTTTGCGCGCATGTTCCCAGGCTTTGAGATCCTGATTTGGATCGGCGCGGTGATGACCGTATTCCCGGTCTTCTTCGCCGTGATCGAAAACGATCTACGGAAGGTTCTGTCTTACTCGCTGAACAACCAACTGGGCTTCATGATCTGCGCCATCGGGATCGGGACGCCATTGGCGTTGAACGGTGCTGCGGCGCATGCCTTTGCACACATCATCTATAAAGGCCTGCTCTTCATGAGCATGGGCGCGGTGCTCTACCGGGTCGGCACGGCGAAAGCGAGCGAGCTTGGCGGGCTTTATAAGTCGATGCCATGGACCACGATCTTCTGTATCATTGGCGCTGTTTCGATCTCGGCCTTCCCGCTCTTCTCGGGCTTTGTTGCCAAAGCGATGACGATGAGCGCGGTGGCCACCGAAGGCTATGTGATTGTCTGGCTGATGCTGCTCTTCGCATCGGCAGGTGTGCTCGAGCATTCCGGCATTAAGATCCCGTACTTTACGTTCTTTGGGCACGATAGCGGCAAACGCGTCAAAGAGGCGCCGTTCAATATGCTGCTCGCCATGGGGTTGGCAGGCCAATCGCGATACAGATAAAGGCCGCCATCCCCATGG
>JBCBDI010000051.1:0-13377 GCA_038529885.1 Pseudomonadota bacterium | reverse complement strand
CCCACGGCTTTGGCGAACGCGATGGTTAGGCAGAGGCGTTCATCAACTTCTCCGGTCTCGGTGAACATCGCGGCTTTCATTTCAGCCTTCAGGGACTGCTCCAAAACGGGCGACGCTTCAGGCCAAATGGTGCGTGTAAACAAACCAAAGACGCGGGTTGTATCCTTAGACAGGGCACCGAGATGGCACAGCTCATCGGCGAGCGTGGCGATGAAGTCTTTCTGATTGGCGAGCGTTGAAATCCAATGAGGAAGGTTATGGCGTTTGGTCGCCCCGCCAATCTCTGCATCGCATTGCTGCAGGAACGCTCCAAGGTGTTGGGTATGACGAAGCGGGACGACGTCGTCTTCCTCCAATTCGATTGTCCCCTTCAAAAACAGTTCGGCGAGGGCGGCTCCGGCTAAGGCGGGCTGATAATAGCCATCTTCGGTTTTGCCTGTCTTATCGTCCAGCGTGAGCAGCAAGATCGCTTGCGGGAGGGTGAGGTCCATTGGAAAACTCGGCTTTCTCGAGGGGGTTACGGGTGTTAGAGCCATGACTTCGCCCCTTTGCGCCAAGACGGACAAGCGTTAGGTCAACCTATGTCCTTTGATTTCGATTCTTTGCCTGAACTTCGCGGCAAATTGCTAAAGAATGCATCACTCGCGCCCTATACGTGGTTCCGAGTGGGCGGACCAGCAGATGCGCTTTATTTGCCTGCAGATGACGCCGATTTGGCGAATTTTCTGAAGGCTCTACCAGAAGATGTACCTGTGACTGTCTTGGGGGTCGGATCAAACACGATCGTTCGCGATGGCGGAATTGAAGGCGTCGTTATTCGCTTGATGGGCGCCTATTGGGGCAGCGTGAAACATCATGAACTTGAGGTCAGTGCGCGAGCCGGGGCTTTGGATCTCAATGTTGCCAAAGCTGCCGCCAAAGCTGGGATTGCAGGGCTCTCATTTTTGTCGGGCATTCCAGGCTCGATCGGCGGGGCGGTGCGCACCAATGCGGGGTGCTATGGCAGCGAGCTCAGCGATGTCGTCACCGCAGTGGACGGCATCACGCGGGTTGGGGACCCGGTCCGCCTCACGCGCGATGAGATTGGCTTCTCCTATCGCCATACCGATTTTGCCAGCGACATTGTCGTGACGCAGCTGCATTTGCGCGGCGCTGGCACCGGCGATCCGGAGGCGCTCGCAGACGAGATTGCCGCGCACCAAAAGCGCCGGGCTGAGACCCAACCGATCAAAGACAAGACCGGCGGCTCCACTTTCGCCAATCCCGACCCGCCAGGAACACCCGACGCGCGCTCCAGCTGGAAACTGATCGATGCGGCGGGCTGCCGGGGCCTGCGCGTGGGCGGCGCTATGGTCTCTGAGAAACATTGCAATTTCTTGATCAATATGGGCGAGGCGACCGCAGCCGATATTGAGGCGCTCGGCGAGCTTGTGCGCGCCCGCGTGCTGGATCATACGGGCGTTGATCTTCGCTGGGAAATCCGGCGGATCGGGCGCATTCAATCGGCTTAGAAGCTGCCTTTCAGGCGCAGCGTTAGAATATTCCCGAAATTGCGATTGCGGTCCTCAACGCGGGACAATTGGCCAGTGCGATCAGGGCTGAACACTAAGCGTTCAAGGCGTTCGTCCGCATCCAGAAGATTGGCGAGGAAGATGGTGCCGGTCATGCCGAAAATGTTTTTGTGCTCAATATAGCCCCACGCAAAACCATTCGTTTGTTCAAACTGAATACGCGCATCCCGGCGAAACGTTGGGGCATCCATGAAGGTTTCATAATTGATCCCCCAAGCCCAATCCGTACCCGGAACATCATGCCGAAATTGTAGCTGATACCAATGAATGGTGCTCTCGCTAAAGTCGCGTCCAATGCCGGTAAGCGGGTCATCCAAGAATGTGTCCTGCAGGAAGCCCTCATATTCGAGCTGCGCGCCGGAAAAGCCGAAATTATCCAGCCGCAGTGTGCCCTCAAAATCCAAACCATAGCGCGAAGCGGTCTCAAGATTTCCCGGGCCCTCGCCCATCCCGATCGGCACTTGGTCGATCAGGTCTTCAATATCATTGTAAAACACCTCTGCGGTGACCGCGCCCCAGGAGCCAAAATCGCGTTCAGCCTCCAGCGAAAAGATCCAGCGTTGGTCGGGCACAATGTCGAGATTGCCGGTTTGATTGTTGCCGGCATTGAGGTCCACGTTCGAGACAAAGTCGAAAAAGTCGAGCTGTCCCACTTCGCGCTCAATCGAGGCATTGAGGGTCAGTTTCTCATTCACGTCCCAGGCGAGCGATGCCGAGCCCTTGGGGCGGGTAAAGGCCTGGGTCTGTCCGTTCGGGCCATCCGACATAATCTCAGATTGCTCCGCCCCGAGCGAGACTTGTAAGCGCAGATCCGAGGCGAGCGAGCGGCCATGCGTGATGAACACCTCGGCCCGCTCTTCTTCGACGCTGACCCGGTCGCGCATGCCAACGGGCGCGATGGTTTCTAAGCTCATCGAGCGGAACATTTGCGCTTCGCTGTCGAGCGTATTCAGCGCCCCTTCGAGAGAGACCTGCCAGTCTGAGCCATTCGCCCCAGCCCAGCTATATTCGCCGTGCAGGATGCTTTCGCTCTCATCGACTTCGCGCTCGAAGGCCCGGTTGATGACATTCTGTCCGTCCAGGTCCCCGCCAAAGAACTGCGAGCGGGTTGGGCTATGCTCATTGCGTTGCAGGCCAATCAATTTGAGCCGCCCGACGCCAAGGCCAAACTCATAGTCGCCGCTAATCTCGCTATTCCATTCCTGCTCATAGGAAGTGAACAGCGTCTCGCGGATCGGCGTGCCATCTGGCGCGAAGACAAAACTATTCTCTTTCTGATCGGGCTCCCAGATATTGTATTCGGCGTTCAGATTGGCGATGTGACCATTGCTCGGCGTCCAGTTCAGGCTGCCACTAACGCCCACTTCATCAGCGAGGAAGCGGCTCGTCTCTTGGCGGAACTCTGTGAGGTTGCCTGCGCCGTCGAGAATATTTTCGCGGCCAGTCGCTGTGCCCCGGCGAGGCTCTGTTTCGAGTCCCAATGTCCAGCCGAGCGTCCCGGTTTGCCCATTGGCCGAAAACTCGATCCAATCGAGTGCGGGTTTTAGTTTCTCTCTATATCTCTGGCGATAGGTCCAAGTCCCGGAAACGCCATTGGCTTTGGCAATGATATTTGCGACCTGACCTGACAGGCCCGGAACGTCCAGCGTCGCGCCATCCACGATCTCGATCCGCTCGACATTTTGCGCTGGGATCCGAGCCAATGCGTCTGAGGCGCTGGTCGATTTGGACGAGATTCGCTGGCCATTGATCAGGACGTTTTCTTCCGCCTGCCCGAAGCCGCGTTGATCTTCGTCGGCTTCGCGAATGCTAAAACCAGGAATGCGCTCCACCATATCGAGCGCGTTGCGGGGCGCGAATTGTTCAAAGTCGGCGATGGTGAATGAGCGGGGTTCCTCACTGGGGACGGAAGGGGCTTGCGCATAGGCAAAGAGGGGAAGGCTGACCGCCAGCCCAGCGAGGAAAGGGGATTTCATTTTGTGTGGGCTCCGACGCTGAAACCGATCCTGATGTCGGTTTGTTACATGTGTAACGAAGTGGAGCAACCCCTATTAGAATTATTTTTTACATTTGTAACGAATGATGGCAGAAATGTGTTCAAGCGGGTGGGATTGGGCGCGAAAATATTGTGCGGTGCGGCAGAAAAATGAGACCCCGCGACACGGAAAATCGTCCCTGCGCAATTGGCTTGAACAGCCTATCGCACATCTCCCCCCGAATCCTGCGCGGCCTTAAGAGAGTTTTACGACTTTGGTGCAAAATTGGCGAAAGTGGATCGCGTGGTGAACGGACAGACGATCTGCCTGATGGTGTTATATCGGCCGAGCATAGACCCGGCAATCAAAGCGTATCAGGCGTGACGATGTCATTTCTATCTCCGACCCGTTGTTTGAATTGACGTTGAGACGAGGCGCCTCATGCCGCGAGCAAAAGGCAAAAAGAAAGTCCAAGAAGAGGTCTATGTCGAACCGACGCAGATCTCGTCGGTGATTTTTGGTCTCGTCATGGTCGTCGCGATCATCGTCGCTGGCGCGGCCATGCTCGGCGGCTCTCTCTCGCAAGTGGGCAAGCGTTGGGGCAGCGCCATGGACGGGGCTTCGCGCACGGTGGGCCTGTCCGTTGATACGGTTGAAGTGATCGGACTTGAGCACATCCCGGCTGTGGCCCGCCAGGTGAAGTCTTCCGCCATGGTCGAGCCTGGCGAGAACATGTTCCGCGCCGACCCGCACCTCATCCGTCGCCGCGTCGAAGACACACAGTTGGTGACCAATGTCCGCGTCTATCGCCTCTGGCCAGACACAGTCATGATCTATGCTGACGCCGCCGAAGCCACCGCGCTTTGGAATGATGGCGAGCGCTGGTCCGTCGTCGACAGTATGGGCCGCGTCATGCCAAAGGCGCGTCCGCAAGATCATTTGGACCTGGTCAAGTCTATCGGGACGGGCGGCGCTGAAGCCGTCCCGGTCTTGGACACCGTCATGGAAGAGATGCCGGACCTGCATGCCGAGGTTGATCATGCGCGCCGCGTTGCGGGTCGCCGCTGGGACCTGGTTCTGCGCTCTGGCGCGATTGTAAAGCTGCCAACCGATGAGCGGATCGCCTCGAGCTTGAGCACATTTGCGCGCATGGAAAATGCTGGGGAACTCACACGCCGCCCGCTTGTCGCGATTGATCTTCGCGTCGAAGGCCGTGTGTTTTTGACGCCAAATAAAAATACACGGGGAGGGGCTGCCTAATGGCAACGAGCACACAGAGATTGAAACCAAGACATGTTGGCAAAGCCGGGACAGTGGTCGCGGCGCTGGACATTGGGTGTTCAAAAATCGCGTGTCTCATCGGCCGAGTAGACCCTGGCAGCCGCGCGGGATTCGCGTTCATGGGCGGCGGACGCCAACAAAGCCGCGGATTCAATGGCGGCTCTATCACCGATATCGAAGCGCTAGAGCGCTCCATCCGTTTGGCGGTTGAAGATGCTGAGCGCGAAGCCGGTGAGCGGATAGATCGGGTCATCCTCGGCATTACCGGCCCGAAAGTCGACAGCATGCTGGCAGAAGCGGAGATCGAACTCGGCCAACGCGAGATTACCAGCCGCGATGTTCAAAAGGTTTGGGCGCAAGCGCTCAGCAAGACAGTGGCGAAAGAGCGCGAACTTCTTGGTGCCTATCCGGTTATGTATGGCGTTGATGATCAAGATGACATTCGCGATCCAGTTGGCATGATTGGCGATCGCATCCGCGTTCTGCTCAATGTGGTCACCGCGCCGAAATCTTTGGTCAAGAACCTGAAAGAATGTGTGCAGCGCGCGCATCTCGGCATTGAACGCATCGTTCCGTCGGCTCTGGCCAGTGGGTCTGGCACGTTGATCGAAGACGAAATTGAAAACGGTGCGATCTGCATCGACTTTGGCGGCGGCGTGACCTCGGTCTCGGTTTTCATGAATGGCGCACCGGCTTGGCTCGACCTTGTTAAAGTGGGCGGCGCTCGTGTGACGGGCGACATTGCGCAAGGCATCGGCACCACGTTCGCGGCAGCTGAGCGGCTCAAAACGCTTCACGGGACCGCAGATGCGGAAGGTCCAGGCATGGCTGAACGCATCGAAGCACCGCGCCTCGGAGACGACGGACGCTTGAAAGCTGGCCGCATGACGCGCGGCGAGCTGACCTCCATCATTGCCCCGCGCATCGAAGAATTGTTTGAAATGGTCCAAGCGCATCTGACCGCGAGCCCGCTGCGTCCAATCCTACCGAGACGGACCGTTCTCACCGGCGGCGCGAGCCAGCTTGCAGGCGTGCGAGAGCTTGCCGCCGATGTCCTAAAGCAGCCGGTCCGCCTCGGACGACCGATTGATGCTGACATTTTGGGCGACAATTATGGAAATCCTGCCTTTTCTACGGCTGCGGGTCTGATAAGCTACGAATTGAAGGGGTTTGCTGACGCTTCAAAGGTTGGGGGAGCAGCAGCAGTGACCGGTGGTCCCGCCGGGCGTGGAGTGATTACAAAGGTCCTAAACTGGATCCGCGAAAATTTTTGAGCGAGATGACAGTCATTTAAGGATCTTTTAGGCGAGTCCCGTCATTCTATGTCCTAACGAGACTTTTGGTGCGTAGATTTGAAAAGGCGGGAACAGGGCATGACGAACGAACTCAAACCACGGATTGTCGTAATTGGCGTTGGTGGTGCTGGCGGGAACGCGGTCGATAATATGATCGAGGCCAACCTCCAGGGCGTTGAGTTTTATGTTGCCAATACAGACGCCCAGGCCATGCGCCGCTCCAAGACAGACAATCGCATTCAGCTTGGCCTTGAGACCACCGCCGGTCTCGGTGCAGGCGCACGTCCAGAGGTTGGCGAAGCCTCTGCCGAAGAGTCTATGGACGACATTTTGGAGGCGCTGGAAGGCGCCCATATGGTCTTTGTTGCCGCTGGTATGGGCGGGGGCACGGGTACTGGGGCAGCGCCAGTCATCGCGCGTGCAGCCCACGATAAAGGCATCCTGACCATTGGCGTCGTGACCAAGCCGTTCGGCTTTGAAGGAACGCACCGTATGACCACGGCTGAGGCCGGTCTGACGAAAATGAAGGACGCGGTCGATACGTTGATCGTTGTGCCGAACCAAAATCTCTTCCGCATCGCCAATGAGCGTACCACGTTTGCAGAAGCGTTCCGCATGGCGGATGATGTGCTCTATTCCGGCGTGCGTGGGATTACCGACCTGATGATCATGCCCGGCCTGATCAATCTCGATTTCGCTGACGTGCGCACCATCATGAAAGGTATGGGCACAGCGATGATGGGCATGGGCGAGGGCGAGGGCGAAGGCCGCGCGCTGGAAGCGGCCCGGTCTGCGATCGACAACCCGCTCTTGGATGATGTGTCCATGAAAGGGGCCAAAGGCGTCCTGATCAACATCACCGGCGGCTATGACATGACCCTGTTCGAGCTGGACGAGGCGGCCAATGAAATCCGCCGCGAAGTCGACGCTGATGCCAATATCATTCTCGGATCGACTTTTGAGCCTGAACTGGAAGGCCGGATTCGCGTGTCTGTGGTCGCCGCTGGTGTAACCGCAGAAGACATGATCCTTGCCGTGCCAAGTGCGCAGCCAGTGGCCCCGATCGCTGAAATTACCGCCGAACCCGAGGCGCCCGTTGTGGTGACGCCAAATGTTGCGAGCGAACCTGAAATCGATGACCGCCCTGACTTCAATGGTCGCGCGCTTCCCGCCGCCCATGTTGAAGGCCAACAGGGCAGCGATACGGTCAGCGCTGATGCGGCATTTGCAAAGCCTGTTGCTGACAGCCCAGCTGGGTTCTCAAATCTCTTTGGCTGGCGCCGTGAAGATGCGGTTGGCGATAATGATACAGACGAAGAGCAAGGCGCGATTGTCTCCACCCCGGACGACCATCCAAAGCCCGCCCCCTTCGATGATGAAGATCTCGAGATCCCTGCTTTCTTGCGCCGATCTGCGAATAATTAGGTCTTACAGATAATTCACAAAAGCCGTCCGCGCCCGGACGGCTTTGTTTTTTGGGGCACCTGCAACATACCGCAACAATGCTTTAATTGAGAGTCGCGGGTTCTGCAGTGTTTATGCAAGATCTACAGGGAGAGTAGACTTGGGACGAGTAGAGTATCAGACCACACTAAAGACGCCCGTGATATGCGCCGGGATCGGCGTACACTCTGGCGAGCGCGCACGGATGGTGATCAAACCGGCCGATGTGAACACCGGCATCCGGTTCCGTCGATCCGATAAACCGGGCTCGGGCGACATTCTCGCGCGCGGCGATCATGTCACTGAAGTTCAGCTTGGCACTACGCTAACTAATGAGACGGGCGGTGCCATTGCCACGGTCGAACATTTCCTAGCGGCTTGCGCGGGCATGGGGCTCGACAATCTATTGGTCGAAATTGATGGACCCGAAGTGCCGATCATGGATGGGTCGTCTGCAGTATTCTGCGAACTCTTCCACAATGCAGGGGTGCAAACCCAAACCGCTCTGCGCCGTCGCATTCGGATCTTGGAAACGGTTGAAGTTCGCGATGGCATCAAATGGGCCAAGCTCTCTCCGAGCCAAGACAATGTTCTGACGCTCAAAGCAAAGATCGAATTTGAGACCAAAGCGATTGGCACGCAGCAAATGTCCATGCGCCTCGCGCCAGGACTGTTCGCCCGCGATATCGCGTTTGCCCGCACGTTTGGGTTCGCAAACGATGTTGAAACACTGAAAGCCATGGGGCTCGCCCGCGGCGGCTCACTGGAAAACGCAGTCGTCATCGATGGGGATGAAGTGATCAATCCAGAAGGCTTGCGCAGCGAGGATGAATTTATTCGCCACAAGCTGCTCGACGCTGTTGGCGACTTGATGCTCGCTGGCGCGCCGATCGCTGGCCTATACGAAGCGCGCCAACCGGGACACGCGATGAACAATCTGCTCGTTCGCGCTTTGCTTGAGCAACCAGAAACATGGTGCTGGGAAAGCGATGTGGAGTCCGTCGAGAGCCCAGCTGTGCGTGAGTCTGTGTCCGCCTAGAGCCAGTCGGGGGCCGCTGTTTTGGTGCGGTCTCGGTCCATTTCTGGCTGAGGGTGGCGTTCAAGCAATTTCTCGATAATCGCATCTGCGACCCGGCCGGCTTCGCGCAAAGGGGTATATTCCCAGCGTTCAAGCGTGCCCTCAAACCAGCGCGCACAGCCGCGATCAATCAAACTCTGGTGCAACCGATCAAATTTCGGCGCTTCTCCGGAAAGCTTGGCGATGTGAAGCGGCAATCCATGCCAAGCAACGTCGGACAACATGTTCGCGCTATCCTCGGTCACAATGGCCACATCAGAATACAGCAACCAAGCCAGATAGGGGTTCGGCCCGTCCTGTTCCGTCGCCCAAAAGCGCGCGCCAATCTTGTCGGCGAATTGGCGCATTTCACTGACAATTGAGACCGGTGTCCGACCTGAACAGGTGATCCGAAAACGCCAGCCTTGGCCGGAAAGCGCTTCCAATTGTTGGCTCAGCCGCTGGGCCGCGGCGCGGGTAAATTTATGCGCTCTTGAGTCGCCGCCAAGGATCACCACGGCGGTCTTACCGCGCTCATCCGCCAAGTCAGCAAAGGCCTGCCCAGCCTCTTCGATCCGGTCTTCGGTGAAGTGGGTCGGCGAACCTGTAGTGCGGATGACATTGTCGCCCTGAAGGCTGTCATGCTCCGGCACAACGACAAGATCGAACTTTTTGGGGTCAGTCTTAGGGTCGAGTATCTGGACCGTCAGAGACCGCTTGCCGCTCCATTGGCGCAGCGCTGCAGTATAGGGCGCACTGCGGCGGCCTGCGGCTACCCAGAGCGTTGGCCAGGGGCTTTTAAGATCGGCGCGCTGGGTTGGCGGAAGCGCCAGACGCGGCGCTGGCCAATTGGCACCTGGGAACCAGGTCCAGGGCACGCGAGGGCTTAAAGTGATCGGTTCAGAGCGGTGACCACTGCCAACAATATGGCCAATCTGAAGCCACCGGCGGGTCTCGGAAAGGGCTGAAATAATCGCTCGAACTTGGGCGGCATTGCCGGCGCGACCATCGCTAACCGCCCAAATTGAGGGGCCTAAAGACTCTTGCGGTGAACTCATAAAATTCGCCTGCCAGAGTTCGCCTGTGAGTTGAAGAACAAACCGCTATACGAATTTGATTTCAGCGATCTCATAGACTCGCGCTCCACCTGGAGCAGCGACTTCTGCCTCGTCGCCTTCGCCTTTTCCGATCAGGGCGCGCGCGATGGGAGAGGTGTTCGAAACTTTGCCTTGCGCAATGTCCGCTTCGTCCTCGCCAACGATTTGATAGGTCGCTTCTTCTTCGGTATCGACATCAATAATGCTGACCGTGGCGCCAAACACGACTTTATCGCCTTTGACCTTGTTCAGATCAATCACATCGGCGCGGGAAAGCTTATCCTCAAGTTCGACAATGCGCCCCTCGATAAAGGACTGTTTTTCCTTTGCCGCGTGGTATTCGGCGTTCTCAGACAGGTCACCATGCTCGCGGGCTTCCGCAATGGCTTGAATCACAGCTGGGCGCTCAACCGATTTTAGATTTTTTAGTTCTGCGTCGAGGGCGGCATAGCCCCCGGCGGTCATAGGTGTGCGTTGCATGAATAAATACCGTTACTGGTTTAGAGGACAGCGTCCAATCAAAAAGCAGGCGCGTCAAGTAGTGCAAAACGTCCGGTTTCGCAAGCTATGCGTCTTGTAATGATCTCACCGAGAGGGGTTTTTCGCTGACCGCGCGAATGGCTTTTACCGCCGCGCGGCAGGCTGAGAGCGTGGTGAAATAGGGAACCTTTTGGATCAAAGCGGTCCGACGGATAGATTTGGAGTCCTTGCGAGACTGCGCCCCTTCTGTCGTATTGAAGACCAAATCGATCTCGCCATCGACAATCGCGTCTTCAATGTTCGGCTTGCCTTCAAGGACCTTTTTGACCATCCGCGCATCGATCCCATTCTCGCGCAAGAACTCTGCTGTGCCTGAGGTGGCGACGATTTCGAATCCCATTTCGATAAGGTGTTTCGCCGGTTCAATGATCTCAGATTTATCGGCCTCGCGAAGCGAAATGAAGGCTGTGCCGCCCGTCGGCAGTGTTTCGCCAGCACCAATCTGCGCTTTCAGAAAGGCGGTGCCGAAATCATCGTCCCAGCCCATAACTTCGCCGGTTGAACGCATCTCAGGGCCCAGAATGGGGTCGACATTCGCAAAGCGCGCAAATGGGAAGACGGCTTCTTTAACCGCAACGCGGCTCGCTTCTGCATGGCGCAGATCAAACGCCGTCAGTGGCTCGCCGCCCATAATCTTCGCCGCAATTGACGCAATCGGCGCCCCGACCGCCTTGGCGACGAACGGCACCGTCCGGCTCGCTCGCGGATTGGCTTCGAGCACGTAGATATCGTCGCCTTTCACCGCATATTGGATATTGATCAGACCTGAGACATTCAGCGCTTTTGCAAGCGCGATGGTTTGCTCGCTCAAGCGACCCATAATGGCGGGTGAGAGCGTGTAGGGCGGCAAGGCACAGGCGCTGTCACCGGAGTGCACGCCGGCTTCTTCAATATGCTCCATAATGCCTGCAACGTGGACGTTCTCACCATCGCAGAGCGCGTCGACATCCACCTCGATTGCATCTGAAAGGTAGCGGTCCAAGAAGAGCGACCCATCACCGGCCACGGACAGCGCATAACCTGCATATTCACGGACATCTTCATCCGAGTGACAGATCCGCATCGCTGTGCCGGAGAGGACGAAGGAGGGGCGGAGCATGACCGGATAGCCGAGCTCTGCAGCCTTCTCGAGCGTTTCTTCAAGCGAGCGCGCCGTAGCAGATGGCGGCTGCTGAATGCCGAGATTAGACAGAAGCGCCGACCATTCCTTACGGTCTTCGGCAAGATCAATGCTATCAGGGCTAGTGCCGAGAATAGGGACACCGGCTTGGTTGAGCGGCTGGGCCAGTTTCAATGGCGTTTGGCCGCCAAACTGAACAATGACTCCTGCCAGTTCGCCCGCGCTTTGCTCTTTATGGATGATCTCAGAGACGTGCTCTTCCGTCAGCGGTTCGAAATAGAGACGGTCAGACGTGTCATAGTCGGTCGAGACGGTTTCCGGATTGCAGTTCACCATGACGCTTTCAATGCCAATATCGTCCATGGCGAAGGCGGCGTGGCAGCAGCAATAGTCAAACTCGATGCCTTGCCCGATCCGGTTTGGACCGCCGCCGAGAATGATCGCTTTTTTGCGTTCTGAGGGCAGGGACTCGCAATCGGCAGTGTCTTGTCCGAAGGCAGGCTGCTCATAGGTGGAGTAGAGATATGGGGTTTTCGCCGCGAACTCTGCCGCACACGTGTCGATCCGTTTGTATACCGGCCTGGCATTGAGGGCGTGACGCGCGGCGCGCACCTCGCCTTCCGTCTGGTCTGTCAGTTCCGCCAAACGTGCATCTGAGAAGCCCATCCCTTTGAGGTCGACAAATTCGCGCTGAGTGGTTGGCAAACCATCGCGGCGCACGGCGTCTTCAACGGCGACGATTTGCGCAATCTGGCGCAGGAACCAGAGATCAATACTGGTAATGGCATGGACCTCTTCAACGGAGATCCCCATCCGGAACGCTTGGGCCACAATGCGCATGCGATCCGGCGTCTGCTTGCTGAGCGCTTCTCGGAGCGCGCCTTCGCCAGAGAAGGAGATCTCGTTCAATCCGTTGAGGCCCGTTTCGAGAGAACAGAGCGCTTTTTGGAAGCTTTCCTGGAAATTGCGTCCGATCGCCATGGCTTCGCCAACCGACTTCATTGCGGTGGTGAGGAGCGGTTCGGCGCCTTCAAATTTCTCGAATGCAAAGCGCGGGATCTTAGTGACAACATAGTCGATGGTTGGCTCAAATGAGGCTGGTGTGACGCCGGTAATGTCATTGTCGAGCTCGTCCAGCGTGTAGCCGACGGCGAGCTTGGCGGCGATCTTCGCAATTGGGAACCCGGTGGCTTTTGATGCCAGCGCTGAAGACCGCGACACGCGCGGGTTCATTTCAATAACGACCAAGCGGCCATCTTCTGGGTTCACCGCGAACTGAACATTCGATCCACCGGTCTCCACGCCAATTTCGCGCAATACAGCCAGCGAGGCGTTCCGCATGACCTGATATTCACGGTCGGTAAGCGTCAGAGCCGGGGCAACCGTAATCGAGTCGCCCGTGTGCACACCCATTGGGTCAATATTCTCAATGGCGCAGATGATGATGGCATTGTCCGCTTTGTCGCGCACCACCTCCATCTCAAACTCTTTCCATCCGAGCAGGCTTTCATCGACCAGAATCTGAGCGACAGGTGAGGCCGCAATCCCGGCCCGACAAATCTCTTCATACTCAGCTTTGTTATAAGCAACGCCGCCGCCAGTGCCGCCCAGTGTAAAGGCAGGGCGGATGATCGCGGGAAGGCCGACATGGTCGAGCACTTCAAGCGCATTCTTCAGGCCTGTGATCCGATCATAAGAGCCATCTTCATTCTTCGGAGATGAGACGATTTCGGCTTTCGGATTTTCCAGGCCGATCCGGTCCATGGCTTCACGGAAAAGCTTACGGTCTTCAGCTTTTTCGATGGCATCGGCGCGCGCGCCAATCAGTTCCACATTGTGCTTAGAAAGAACCCCCGCCTGTTCAAGGGCGAGGGCACAATTCAAAGCGGTCTGACCACCCATGGTCGGGAGCAGCGCATCCGGTTTTTCGATCTCGATGATCTTTTCGACAAAGTCCGGCGTGATCGGTTCGATATAGGTTGCGTCTGCAAGCCCCG
>JBCBDI010000050.1:0-13462 GCA_038529885.1 Pseudomonadota bacterium | reverse complement strand
GTCGTGCCTCAGGGCTTTAATTACACCGTCGAAAATTTCGGCCGTTACACCCGTACGCTCGGGCCCGGCTTGCATTTCATTATGCCATTCTATCAGCGCGTTGGGCGTAAGATGAACATGATGGAGACGGTGCTCGACATTCCGACCCAGGAAGTGATCACGCGTGACAACGCGCAAGTTTCTTGTGATGCGGTCGTGTTCATTCAAGTCGTTGACCCCGTGTCGGCGGCCTATGAGGTGAACAATCTTGAGAATGCGATCACCAACCTATCGCTGACCAATATTCGTACTGTGGTCGGTTCGATGGATCTCGACGAGGTTTTGTCCAATCGAGACGATATCAACGCTCGGCTGCTTTCCGTCGTGGATGCGGCAACCAATCCTTGGGGGGTAAAAGTCACCCGGATTGAGATCGCAGACTTGTCGCCGCCAGCGGATATTACTGAAGCCATGGCGCGTCAGATGAAAGCCGAACGTTTGAAGCGGGCGGAAATTCTGACCGCGGAAGGCGACAAGCAGTCCGCCATTCTGAAAGCCGAGGGCTTGAAGCAGTCGCAAATTCTTGAGGCTGAAGGCCGCCGCGAAGCTGCGTTCCGCGACGCTGAAGCGCGCGAGCGGGAAGGCGAAGCCGAAGCGAAAGCCACTGCCTTCGTGTCGGAAGCCATCGCCAAAGGTGACGTCAACGCGATCAACTACTTCCTTGGCCAGCAATATGTCACCGCGTTTGAAAAGCTCGCCGAAGCGGGCGGCAATAAGACGGTCATCATTCCGGCAGAGTTCAGCTCTATTATCGGGACGATTGAAGGCATTCGCGGTCTGACAGACGCGGCGAAAGACAAAGCCTAGGAGGCGCTCATGGAAAGCTTAGAGCTTCTACTCTGGCCCCCAACGGCCTGGCATTGGCTGGCCCTGGGACTTTTGCTCCTGACCATCGAGATGATGACGGGCACCTGGGACTTGCTTTGGGTCGCCATCGCCGCCGGTCTCACCTCAGCGTACGCCGCCATCGCCCCAGAGGGCATTGCAGGGTGGCAGGGGCAGCTCGTCTTCTTCGCCATCGCGGCAACCGCGCTCTTCATTGTCGGGCGCACACTGTTCCGGCAGATGCGGGAGAATGTCGAAGAGCATCCGACCTTGAATAAGCGCATGGCGGGCACGCTCGGTCAGCGCGCTGTGGTGGCCGAAGACTTCTCTGGCGGCACGGGCCGGGTCAAACTCGGCGACACCGTCTGGGCCGCCGAATCAATGGACGGCGCCAACCTCGCGAGCGGGGCCTCCGTCATTGTCGAAGACACCGAGGGAAACACTCTGAAAGTCCGCCCGGCTTAAGGTCTGCTCCCTGTCAGAAAATTAAAGCCGCTCCCTCGGGGGCGGCTTTTACATTGAGATTTATGAGGATTTTGAGTGCGGAAAGCCACAGACGGAATGGTTAACTGTGTCTTAATTGCAACCATGTCGAGCTTGCATACCCCCTATGCCTTATTTGGCCCTAATCCGCTCACATTTGGCTTCCTACATGCGGCACATAGCGCCCGAAGTGGCGTGAAATCTGCAAGGAACCTCCCATGTTAAAGAGCTTAATCATCTCTTTTGCTTTGATCGCCACAGCGCCTTTGGCTGTTGCGGCGAAAAACGATGTCTCAAGTCCTGAGGCATTGGTCAGCGAAGCGGCGAGCGAAATCGCGCAAAGCGAACGCAGCCGAGTGGCCGACGCGGTCCTCTCTCACATCGACACAAAAGCCATTGCGAGCTTTACGCTCGGCCGTCATGGGCGCGCGCTCGCACCAGAAGACAAAGCTCGCTTTGCCGACGCTTTTGAAGCCTTTCTACGCCGACAAGTTGAAGCCAATGCGCATCAATTCGCAGGCGTTGAGGTGGATGTTGTCGATACCGCGTCACGCAATGCCCGAGATGCCATTGTCACAACGCAAGTCCAAGGGCTCGGTGAGCCTTTGAAAGTGCGCTGGCGCGTCATTCAGCGCGACGGTGAATGGTCCGTCGTCGACCTCGAAGTCGCCGGCATTTGGTTGGCCATCGAGCAGCGGGCGCAAGTCGCAGCGATTCTCGGCCGTCCGGGTGCTGACATTGACGATGTGATCGCGCAGTTCGGATAAGACTTTTCCTACGCCGAGGATTGAATTAGGTCCTCGGCAATGGCGGATTTTCTAGCCCAATATGGTGTTTTAATCCTCGCGCTTGCGGCGTGTGGTATCGTCAGTGGCCTCGCTGCCGGTCTGTTTGGGATTGGTGGCGGGGCCATTATCGTTCCGGTTCTGATCATTCTGTTTGAAAGCCTCGGCTTCAGCGACACGGCGAGCCATGTGGCGATTGCAACATCGCTTGCGACCATCATTCTGACCTCGGTCCGCTCTGTGATGGCGCATCATGAGCGCGGCGCTGTGGATTGGCACATATTGCGGACCTGGGCGCTCTGGATCATGCTAGGTGCCGTCTTGGGGCAGCTGGTGGCCGGAGAGCTGTCAGCCCGAGCGCTAAAGGGCTTCTTTGGTGCTATGGCGTACCTATTGGCGGCGCAGCTTTTCTTCGGGCGGCCGGGGTGGAAGCTTGCCGACGATCTTCCGGGCGGGGCAGGGCGGGTCGCGCTGGGCGGCGGCGTCGGTACGCTGTCGGCGCTGATGGGGATTGGCGGGGGCACGTTTGGGGTCAGCCTGATGGCGGTCTGCGGGCGTTCCATCCACCAAGCTGTTGCGACCGCAGCCGGCTTTGGGGTCGCGATTGGTCTGCCAAGCGCGATCACAGCGATCATTGTCGGCTGGGGACGCGAGGGCTTGCCGCCATTTTCGCTCGGGCATGTGAACTTGGTCGCCTTCGCGCTGATCTCGGTGTTCACAGTGACCATGGCTCCAATTGGGGCACGGCTGGCACATCGGTCAGACCCACAATTGCTGAAGCGCCTGTTTGCGGTCTTGTTGGCGATCGTGGCGACCAAAATGGTCTATGACACTATTGTTGGATGATCATCCGATTGCCGCGGAACTCATACGAGTATAGCTCGCGTAGAAAGCTCATGCCGAGCAGGGATTGCTGCAGATCTGTGCGCAGAACCATGGCTTCGACGTTCCGAACTTTGACCTGATTGATCTGGATGGAATCGATCATAACGCTGGCGCCGAGGGTCGTGCCGCCTGCCGTGCGGATTTCCCAGCGATAGTCGAGCGTTTCGGGACGCAGTCCCATTTTTTGTGCGTCCTTATAGGTCAAAGCGACAACACTGGCGCCGGTATCGACCATGAATTCGACACTGGCTTTCTTATTGACCAATGCGCGGGTCCAATAGTGGCCATCCGGGCGCGAGCTGATGGTTGCTTTGCGCCGTGCAGACTGAGCAACGCCTGGGGTCTCAACCGCCAATGATGCGACTTGCGGGCTTTCAGTGGCAGGCGTCCCAAAGGTTCCGTCACCGCTTTCAAGCTTCGGATCAAGATACAGCCCGATAATCGCGGCAACGCCAGCGGCGAGCAAAAACGTGATGATGATGTTTGACGTTCTCATGCGCTCGCTTTCAACTTTCCGATGGAGCGCAAATGGTCCATGCGCGCGGGCAGGGTGTCCATGACCTCACGGCGGCCCGCATCATCATAGGACATCCAACCGCCAATTTCCTTTAAGCTGCGTCCACAGCCAAGGCAGAGGCCGGTCTCGCCATCGACGGCGCAGACTTTGATACACGGACTTTCGATTTCTGGTCGGGCCATGTCAGATCCTATAGACTAAGAGCGTCAAGATATGCTTGCGACAGTTTTATCAAATTACCAAATCCAGAATTGACTTGCACATTGAAATCAGGGCGGTTTATGGGCAGTCCAAACAGAGGGGACTGTAGTGCCACAAGCGGAAAGCGCAGCCAATCCATTCGATGATGTTCGCGAATTGGCGATGCGTCCTAGCACGCCTGACGATCAGGCTTCGAAACAAGTCTATGATGCCCTTCTGGGTATGGGCCGAGAAGGGGACTTCGGTCGACTCGGCGATGGCGCCGCCTGGCTCGCAGGATGGCAAAGACGATATCCGCCACGCCTAGAGAGCCCAACGCTTGCGATTTTTGCAGGCTCACATGGCATTTCGCAAAATGGTGTTACGCTTTCCTCGATCGACAGCACCCGTGAGAAAGTCGACGCATTGCGCGAAGGCCGGGCACCGCTTTCCGCCATCTCAGCCCAAGTCGAAGCCAATATTCGCGTTTTCGAGCTGGCCCTAGACAAGCCGACGCCAAACATCGCCGAAGAAGCGGCTATGTCTGAGCGTGAGTGCGCCGCCACGATTGCCTATGGTTTTGAAGCTTTGGAGGGGCAACCAGACTTGGTTGCCCTCGGCGTGATCGGCGCTGGTATCGGAACGGCCGCGGCCGCCGTAGCCTGCGCGCTCTATGGCGGGTCGCCCGAATATTGGGTGCGTCCAGGCCCACAAGTGCCAACCGAAATGAACCAGCAGCGGGTCGACATCGTGACCGAGGCCTTGCGCCGCCATCGCGGGCAATTGTCGGATCCCTTAGAGGCACTGCGCTGCCTCGGTGGCCGCGAGCTTGCCGCCTGTGTGGGCGCGATAATCGCAGCGCGCCAACAAGGTGTTCCGGTTCTGGTCGATGGCTTTGCGACCACGATTGCCGCCGGGATTGTTCACGCGCTCAACCCGTTGGGGATCGAGCATGTCAAAGCGGCGCACGTGACCCGTCGCCCAGCGCATGAAGCGGCGCTAGAGCGCCTCGGCATGACGCCCCTTGCGGAATTCGAGTTCAATACAGGCGGCGGAATGGGCTCTGTCGCTGCGATCGGACTTTTGCGGACCGCCTGCGCGCCGTTTCTGGCAAAACCACAAAATTAGTTGTGCTTCCGTCGGGGTATCTGAGGCAAAGTGACGTTTACGTTCGCGTTAACTTGCTTTTCAACCCTCCGCGGGGCACTAAGTGAGGCAATGCTTCTGAAGATAAACTGGGAAGAATCGCCATGAATTTAGAATTTTCACCGGAAGAAATCGCATTCCGCGAAGAAGTCCGGACTTTTATTGAAGAAAACTATCCACAAGAACTCGAGGGCAAGGGTAATCGCGAAGATCTGACCCGGGATGAGTTCCTCGCATGGCACAAAGTGCTGGGCAAAAAGGGCTGGGCAGCCCCAGCTTGGCCAGAAGAGTATGGCGGCACCGGTTGGACCTCAACGCAGCGCTATATTTGGTCTGAAGAGAATGCCCGCGTTGATGCGATGATGCCGCTTCCGTTCGGCGTTTCGATGGTGGGTCCGGTGATCTACACGTTCGGCAATGCAGAGCAAAAAGAACGCTACCTTCCGAAAATCCTGTCGGGTGAAGAGTGGTGGTGCCAGGGCTATTCAGAGCCAGGCGCCGGCTCGGACTTGGCGAGCTTGAAAACGACAGCGGTGCGCGACGGCGACCACTATGTGATCAACGGCCAGAAGACCTGGACGACCCTCGCCCAGCACGCCGATTGGGGCTTCTTCCTATGCCGCACTGACCCAGACGCGAAAAAGCCTCAGGAAGGCATTTCTTTCATCCTGGTCGACATGAATACACCGGGCATCGAAGTGCGTCCAATCATCACGATTGATGGCGGTCACGAGGTCAACGAAGTGTGGCTGACCGATGTTCGAGTGCCCGTCGAGAACCGCGTTGGTGAGGAGAACCAAGGCTGGACCTATGCGAAATTCCTGCTCGCCCATGAGCGTTCCGGCATTGCTGGCGTGGCGCGCTCTAAGCGCGGCATTGAACGCCTTCGCGATATTGCGTCGACAGAGCTTCTCGATGGCGAGCCGCTGATCAAGGACGATTCCTTTGCGCGCAAAGTCAGCCAGTTGGAAATCGACCTGACCGCGCTCGAGTTTACCGAATTGCGTACACTCGCCCGCGAGTCAGAAGGCAAAGGCCCAGGACCTGAAAGCTCCATCCTGAAGGTTAAAGGCACCGAGATCCAGCAACGTCTAACCGAGCTGACTTTGGAAGCGGTTGGCAGCTATGGCGCGCCATATTTCCGTGGCTTCCCAGATGATGGGTCTAACGAATTCCCAATCGGACCCGATTACGCGCACCACTCTGCGCCGAATTACTTCAACTTCCGTAAGACCTCCATCTATGGTGGCTCGAACGAGATTCAGCGAAACATCATCACTAAGATGATTTTGGGCCTGTAAAAAATGGTTCGGACTTGGATCGTCGGCAGCACTCTGCTCTTCGGAGCAGGCATGGCGCACGCAGCGCCAGATGCGGTGATCCCGGTTGGACCTGGGTCTCACGCCTTTTGGGCAACCACTTATGGCAGCTCCGTTGATCGATACTCTGAAAAGATTTTGAAGACCGGCGATGGCTATGAGCTGTTTGAGCTGCATGAGGACTATAAATCCGGCGGACCAAGCGACTACTACGCGCTGTTCTCCGGGATTTACTATGCGAGCTGCGACGAGGACATGCCGACGGCGGACGAGCGCGACGCGCTCAAAGCCTTGTTTCCCCTGATGCCCGATAAGAGTGTCCAGATTGGCACAAGCGAAAGCGGCACAAAGATCTCAGTCCAAGCGCCAGCAGAATACTTTTTGATGGGAAAAACCTGGGACGCGCACACGGTTAAAATCGAGTACACAGGCGAAGAACCCAGTGAGGAAGTCGTCACTGTCCTCAACGATATGCCGCTGACCGTGCGCATTGATTGGGACGAAGATAGCAAAGACACGCTGCTTTTGATGACAAAGCCCAAGCCTGACGCGACGCCAGAGCTCGATACAGACTTGATTGGTAATTGTGCCAGTCTATTGAACGAATAAACAGATAGAAATTGATCGGAGGATCCGCCCGTGGACTTTAATTTCACCGAAGAACAGACAATGATCCGGGACAGCCTCGCACGGCTGATCCGGGAGCAATACGATTTTGATACGCGCAATGGCGTGGTGCAAAGCGAAAGCGGGTGGCGCCCTGAAATGTGGGCCCAGTTTGCTGAGCTCGGTCTGTTGATGGCTCCGTTCAGCGAAGAAGACGGTGGCCTCGGCGGCGGTCCAATCGATGCAATGGTGGTGATGGAAGAGTTTGGCAAAGGCCTCGTGGTTGAGCCCTTCGTTCCAAGCGTTGTGTGTGCCGGTGGCTTCCTAAAGCATGCAGGGTCAGACGCACAAAAAGAAGAGCACTTGCAAGCCATTATGGGCGGCGCGAGCACATTCGCATTTGCCTATGCTGAGCCGCGCGGACGCTACAATCTCGCGGATCTCGAAACCACCGCGAAGAAAGACGGCGCAGGTTATGTTCTCAATGGTCACAAAGCCGTTGTCATAGGCGCGCCTTGGGCGGACAAGCTGATCGTCACGGCTCGCACTGGCGGTGATCGCCGCGATGCAGGCGGTGTATCGGTCTTCATCGTCGACAAAGATGCCGACGGCGTTACGACACGCGACTATCCAACTGTCGACGGACGCCGGGCATCAGAAGTTTATCTCGAGAACGTTTCTGTCGGTGCCGACGCTCTTATCGGCGGCGAAGGGGAGGCTCTGCCTTTGATCGAACGCGTGGTCGATGAGGCGACAGCGGCCACCTGCGCAGAAGCGGTTGGGGCTATGGGCGTCGCGCATCAGATGACGGTTGAGTATTCGCGTCAGCGCAAGCAGTTCGGAACGCCCATCGGCAAGTTCCAAGTGCTGCAACACCGTATGGTCGACATGTTCATGGAGCACGAGCAGTCCATCTCAATGACCTATATGGCGACGCTCAAACTGGATGAAGACCCAGTTGAGCGCAAAAAAGCCGTCTCGGCGGCGAAGGTCCGGATTGGTCAATCTGGTCGTTTCGTCGGCCAAGAGTCGATCCAGATTCATGGCGGCATGGGCATGACGGAAGAGCTGGCCGTCGGTCACTATTTCAAACGCCTGACCATGATCGACAATGAGTTTGGCAATGTCGATCACCATATGCGCCGCTATACCAGCCTCAGCGCAACTGATCTGAAGGCCGCAGCCGAGTAAGCTTGCGTCCTCATATTTGACAAAAGACCCTGTTGCACGTTTCAAGTGTAACAGGGTTTTCTTTTGCCTTGTGGAGGACATCATGCGCCGGACGGCATTCGCCTCGTTTTCACTGCTCGCGCTGAGCCATATCTCTTGCGCTCAGACGCCGCCGCCCGCGCCTGCGACACCCGCAACACCGCCGCCGCCCTGCCAAGAAGAGGCCTATAAGCAATTTGACTTTTGGCTGGGCGACTGGAGCGTCTCAACGCCGGACGGGACCTATGCGGGGACAAATAAAATCACCTCCGAAGAAGGCGGGTGCTTGGTTTTGGAGCGATGGACCTCGGCCAGTGGCGGCACCGGGCAGAGCTATAATTTCTACAATCCAGCGACGGAGAAATGGCGTCAGCTCTGGGTCGGATTTGGCGTCCTCATCGATTATGAAGGCGGACTGACCGAGAGCGGATCGATGAAGCTTGCTGGCACGATTACCGATGTGAGCACTTCACAGACGGCGGACTTTACCGGCGAGTGGACCCCGAATGAGGATGGCTCTGTGACGCAGCATTTTGAGCAATATGATGCAGAGACCGACACTTGGAACGCTTGGTTTACGGGGCGCTACACTCGCATTCTGCCGCAACTCGCAGGCGACGACTAACCGACCCAATTCAGCTGTGCGATGAAGGCAGCAATCTGGAGCGCGCCCAGAACGGCGAAAACGGCCCGCCATTTCCAGCCAGCGAACCGCACCCATAAGAGGGCAAGAGCGGCCACGACACAGATCGCTTCGATTAGGCCCCCAAGAAGACCATTGCTGTTTGGGTCCCAATAAGACACGGGCGAGTTAAACCGCCAATCCGAAAGTGGCCAGAAATGGCGATGCGCATCTTCAGCGTGCAGCGGGAAATCCAAGGCAATATGCAAGAGCGCAGCGACCGCGAATACGGCGATGAGTGACCGCTTTCGCCAGGCACCGAGCATACACAAAAGCCCAAACAGGACCGCAGAGTTTGAAATCGCGCCGAGGCTTTGCCAAGGTTCAGTCCAATATTGAACGTTCCAAGTTTCATCTCCGCTCCAACCTTGAAGGCGGCTCCAGGCAAAGAACACGAACATGGAGAGGTCTGGCGCGAGCGCACCTGCCGCAACGGCCCAATTGCGACCTGACTGTTCCCGCTTCGAGAGCGCAGCGGATGCGATCAGCATATGGGCGACAGTGTTCATAGTAGAAGTTTCGTCACAGGACCTAACGCGAGGCAAGTGGTGACAGCGAAACTGGCGGCTGTAAAAGCAGAACCAAAGACCCAAAAGGAACCTCTCCATGTCCGTGATCAAGCTCGAGAAACAAGGCCCCATCGCAACCCTAACATTGACGCGGCCGGACATGATGAACGCGCTCGGCCAAGAAGGGGACGGCGCTGAGGTCGCGGCGGCCTGTGCCGAAATCGAAGCCGATGCGAGCATTCGGTGCGCGATCCTGACCGGGGAAGGGCGGGCATTTTCGGCAGGCGGAGACGTCAAGGCCATGCGCGACCGGACCGGCGCTTTTGCCGGTTCACCCTATAGCGTGCGCGAAGGGTATCGCCGAAACATCCACCGCATCGTCAAGTCGCTATACAATCTCGAGACGCCTTTGATTGCTGCTGTGAATGGCGCAGCAATCGGCCTTGGATGTGACGTTGCGTGTATGGCCGATATGCGCATCGCATCAGATAAAGCCAAATTCGGTGTGACCTTTTTGAAGCTCGGCCTCATCCCCGGCGATGGCGGCGCGTGGCTCTTGCCGCGGATTATCGGTGCGAGCCGAGCTGCCGAGCTCCTGTTCACGGGTGATTTGATTGATGCAGCGACGGCAGCAGACTGGGGGCTGATCTCCCGCGCCGTGCCCGGTGAGACACTGATGGACGAAGCCATGGCGTTGGCCTCACGCATGGCGCAGCAGCCGCCACAAGCCTTACGGGTCGCGAAAACGCTTCTGCGTCATGGAACCACGGCGAGCTATGACACGATTATGGAAATGTCTGCAGCCGCACAATCGATGATGCACCACACAGAGGATCACATTGAAGGGGTCAACGCGATCCTCGAAAAACGAGCGGCGAAGTTTGACGGTAAGTAGCGTCAGAGCACTTTTGCGATCGTCATTCCGGCAAGCACCAAGCCACCGATATACGTGACAAGCGCGCCAATGGCCTTGAGCGCGTGGGGCTTTTCCAGCGTTTCGCAGATCAAAAAGCCAATCGCGTGCAAAACGCGCGAAACGGTGATCGCGATGATGGTCCAGGAGACAATCGCGCCGAGATCTCGTCCTTGATAGGCAAAACCGACCACGAGGAAGAGCCCGATCAGGAGCGCCGCGTATTCAGCTGCGTTACCATGTGCGCGCTGCGCTTTGGCCATGCCGGACGTTGGTTCCAAAGGCGCGTTATAAGCGATCGTCTTACTATTGCCGCGCTGAATGCTGGTCCAGAATGCCAGGAGCAAGGTCAGGATCACCAGACTGGCGGAACAGATCAAAATCGTTGAGTGCATTTTCTTAAGCCTCCCTTTTGTTTCGATTCAGTCTAAGGCGCTTCGGAAAAGAGGCAAAGGAGACTGCGATGCCATCGGCGCGAACGCGTATCTCAACCGGTTCAGACTTTGAGAAGACAATGGGCTATTCGCGGGCGATCGTGCAGGGGGATTGGTGCTTTGTGTCGGGTGTCACCGGCTATGATTATTCGACCATGCAAATGCCTGCCTCGGTTGCCGATCAGGCGCGCAATTGCTTTGACACGATTGCCAACGTGCTAACCGAAGCCGGCTTTGAAATGGCTGATATCGCGCGGGTTCAATATACGATCGTGAAGGCTGATTTGGTGCCGGACGTGCGCCCGGTCTTGGAGCAATGTTTGGGCGAAATTCGACCCGCGGCGACCATGATTGTCGCGGGTCTCATCGAAGCAGAAATGCTGATCGAAATCGAGGTCACAGCCTTTCGCGGTTAAGGCAGCCTCGTTTTAGAGATACTGACGGCGACGAGCTGGTTTTGGGCGCGATTGGCGACATAGATCCGACCGGCGAGCCCTGGGGTCGCAATGGCGGCTTGGCTGAGCCCCAAGCCTGTCTCTCCGGATGTGCCGAGTTCGAAACAGGCGATTTGCTCAAAAATATCGTCACTCGATTTCACCAAAGCGATGCACTCAGAATGGCGATCTGGGGCGAGCCATAAATCGTCCTGGCCGATCGGAATGCAACAAGAGGGCGTGAGGCTCGTTCGGGTCGGGGTGCATCGACGCAGCGCCGTGAGCCCGGATAGGTCGGGGGGCAGGCGAGAGGCATCAAGTCTTTGCAACACACCGCCCGCTTCCAGCGAGATAATGATCTGATCTTGGTCGGCCCAAGAGTAATTTGCGATGACCGGCCGACCCGCCGTTGCGACCGTGTGGTAGATGCGGGTCCCGGTTTGATCGATGATATTGACCGAGTCATCGCCAAAATTTGCTGAGAAGAGGAGTTTGCGATGTTGGTCGAGACAGATCCCACTGGGTTTCGTCCCGACTTGTAGCGTATGAGTGATCTCTAACGTCTCTTCATCGATCACGCAGAGAAGACCGCGTTTTTCAGAAGGATCGCGGCACGTGATCATGATCCGGCGCTTGCCGGGCTTGAAGGCGCCGTTCCATGACATTCCATAGGGCTCCCCGGGCAGAGCGATGCTTTTAATCCGTGTCTGTTGATTGATCACATCAATCGTCTGAGCGCCGCGGCATGCGACATAGACATATTCGCCGCCGCCCGGGGTGATTTCGACCGGGCCGTCACTCACTTTGATTTCGCGAAACGGGGCGTTTTTGCCTGGTTCTGTCAAAACGATGCGGTTCTGATCGCGGAGCGCGGTCGCAATGTATTGGGAGGACGAGTTGAATGAAACTGTGGCGACGGCGGAGGGCATGCCGTCCAAGTCAATTCTCGCTTCGATTTCGATATCATAGTGTGTGGGCATCAAATCCATATTTCCATGCCCCGCTGATTTTTACGTGTGGTGTTCAAATTGGCTCTATGACCTTAATTCCGGAAGAATTCTTGCCGGGCCAAAATGGCTTTGTCATTCTCGAGGTATCTCAATACAGCCCTCACTCTTTGCTTTTTTGGCCGGTCTGCTTACACAGCGGCTCGATTTGGAGCGAGATGACCCATGCGGGACGGCGGACGGATAGCAGCGGCCATAGATGTGCTAAGCGATGTGATCGGCCGACATCAGCCGGTAAAAGTGGCGGCGCGCGATTGGGGCAAAAGGGCGCGATATGCTGGATCTAAAGACCGCGCTTGGGTTTCCGGACTGGTGCTTGACGCTCTGCGCAAGCGCAATTCGATTGCTCACGCGATGGGAGATGAGAGCCCTCGCGGTCTCATTCTAGGGGCGCTCAGTTTTGCTTGGGGATGGGACATTCGCCGCATCGATGATGCGATGGACGAGCCACACGCGCCGAGTGCACTCACCCTCCAAGAACGCGAACGCTTGGTGATGGCCCCAGATGTGACCGCAGAGCCTCATATTGCCGGTGACTATCCGGAATGGCTAACGCCGAACATGAAACGCGCCTTCGGCGAACACGCAGCGTTGGAAGGTCAGGCCATGGCAGTTCGGGCGGATGTCGATCTGCGCGTGAACACGCTAAAAGTCGACGCTGAAAAGGCGAGTGCGCCTTTGCGCAGCGCCAAAGCAGAGCCGTCACGCTTGCTCCATCATGCCTTTCACATCCCGGCGCGCGATCCGTCCCGTCGTGAAGCCAGCTTGGACAATATTCCCGCCTATTCCAAAGGCTGGGTCGAGGTCCAAGATGCGGGATCGCAAATCGCAGCGGCGGCGGCCAACGCCCAAGCCGGGGAGCAAGTGCTCGATTATTGCGCCGGGGGTGGTGGCAAGACGCTGGCTTTGGCTGCGGCCATGGGCGGCAAGGGCCAAGTCTTCGCGTATGACATCGATGGCCGTCGTCTCAGCGCAATCATTCCGCGCCTTAAGCGCTCTGGCGCCCACAATGTGCAATTGATGCATCCAAGCGAGCCGGAGGCTATGGAAGCGCTAAAAGGGCAGATGGATTGTGTGTTCGTCGACGCGCCTTGTACGGGAACAGGGACCTGGCGTCGACGTCCAGATACGAAATGGCGGGTTAAACCAAAATCGCTTGAAACCCGGATGGCCCAACAAGACGAAGTGCTCGAGAAATCGGCAGAATATGTCAAACCGGGCGGGCGGCTGCTTTATGCGACCTGTTCGTTCCTGGTTGAAGAGGATGAAGACCGGGTCGATGCCTTTCTCGCAAAGACACCCGGTTGGGCGCAGGAAAACGCAGTCGAACATGCGGCGGCGAGCGGTTTGCTCACCGAGGAAGGGCTCGCGGTTATTCGCGCCGGGCAGGGACCGGCAGGCAGCGTGCGCCTGACACCAAAAAGCGCAGGGACAGATGGCTTCTTTTTCGCCGTCCTGCGCCGTGAAAGTTAACGCCGCTTGGCGAAAT